>CADBPH010000333.1 GCA_902796455.1 uncultured Bacteroidia bacterium | reverse complement strand
GTATCCTCCTTGCCTTTGCGCTCGCTCCAGTTCTTCAGCCGCAGGTTGAAGTTGGCGGCCGCAGTCGTCGTGGTCCGGCGGGCATCCGAACCGGTTGTCCTCGAGTAGAGTTCCAGCTGCGGGATGTCCTTGATGATCTCTTCGATCTCGTCCACGATCCTTCCGGTCTCCTCCAGGTTGGTTCCCGGGGCCGCCTGGATGTTGACCGTGATGCTGCCCATGTCCTCTTGCGGAACCAGGCTGGTGCGGGTTGTCGCCAGCATCACGGCCAGCGTGGCGACAGCGGCGACGATCAGAACCCAGGAGAGCCATTTGTGCTTGAACAGAAACAGTTCCGAAGCGGCATACCCGCGTTTGAACACATCGAAACGGCGGTTGAACCCGGCATGGAAACGATCCGAGAAGCCGACCTTTTCGCCCTTTGCGGCATCGGAACGCGGGCGCAGGATCAGCGCGCACAGCGCGGGGCTGAGGGTCAGGGAGTTGATGCAGGAAATACCGACCGCCACGGCCATGGTCAGGCCGAACTGGGTGTAGAATATGCCCGTCGTCCCGCCCATGAAGCAGACCGGGATGAACACCGCCATGAATACCAGCGTGTTCGTGATGATGGCCGAGGTCAGTCCGTGCATGGCATCGAGCGTCGCCTTGTACGCCGAGGTATACCCGGCGTCGAACCGGGCCTGGACGGCTTCGACAACCACGATGGAGTCGTCCACGACCGTTCCGATCACCAGGATCAAGGCAAAGAGGGTCAGCAGGTTCAGGCTGAATCCGGCGGCATAGATGAACGCGAAGGTTCCCACGAGCGAAACGATGATCGACAGGGAGGGGATCAGGGTTGCGCGGAAGTCATGCAGGAAGAAGTAGACAACGATGACGACCAGCAGGATGGCCAGGAGGAGGGTCTTGATGACCTCCAGGATGGAGGCGTCGAGGAAATCCTTGATACTCATGACCGTAACCAGCTTCATCCCGCGCGGAAGCCCTTTTTCGAATTCCTTGAATTCCTTCTGGATCCGCTTGATGACTTCATTGGCGTTGGACCCGGAGGTCTGCACGATCATCAGGTTGCAGGAAGGGTGCCCGTTGACTTCGTTGAAGAAATTATACTGCTGGGCGCCGAGTTCGATCGTGGCGACATCTCCGAGCCGGAGCAGCCGTCCGTCCGGAAGGGATTTCACGACCATGTTGGCGAAATCTTCCTCCCGCTCATACCGGCCGCGGTATTTGAGGGTGTACACGAAGACGTTGTCCGTCTCGAGGCCGAGCTTTCCGGTCGCCGCTTCGATATTCTGTTCGGCGAGGACTTCGGAAATATCGGACGGGACCAGGGAATACATGGCCATCTTCCCGGGGTCCAGCCAGATCCGCATGGAATACCGGGCGCCGAACACATTGACCTCTCCCACGCCGGGAATCCGGCTCAGCCTCGGTTCCAGGTTGATTTGCAGATAGTTGGTGAGGAAGTTCGCCGCGAAGGAATCGTCCGGGCTGTACAGCGAGGCGAACATCAGGGTGCTGGTCTGCATCTTGCGGACGGTCACGCCGCTCTGGACCACCTCCGCGGGCAAGAGCCGCTGGGCTTCTGCGACACGGTTCTGCACATTGACGACGGACATGTCCGGATCCGTCCCCTGCTTGAAGAATATCCGGATGGTAGCCGATCCGGCATTGGTTGCGTTGGAGGTCATGTACATCATGTTCTCCACGCCGTTGATGGACTCCTCCAGGGGGACGACGACGCTCTTCATCACGGTTTCCGCGCTCGCGCCGGAATAGTTGGCCATGACCGATACCGTCGGCGGGGCGATGTCCGGATACTGCTCCAGCGGCAATTGGGAGAGCGCGATCAGGCCGACAATCAGGATGGCTACCGAAATGACCCCCGAGAGAATCGGGCGGTCGACAAACGTCTTGATATTCATTCGGCAGCCGTTTTAACAGGTGTTCCCTCCTTGACAAGACCGGCTCCTTCCGCGATGATTACATCGCCTTCTGCCAGTCCGCTTTCCACCACATAGTCGCTTCCGTTGTTGAGTTTGAAGACCTTGACCGGGCAGGATACCGTTTTCCCGTCTTCGACTTTATAAACGAAAACCCGCTCCTGGATCTCATAGGTGGCGCCTTGCGGGATGACGATGCAATTCTTCCGGTAGGTCGGGACGACGACCGTGGCG
>CADBPH010000332.1 GCA_902796455.1 uncultured Bacteroidia bacterium | reverse complement strand
GTCCAGACGGTCTCATCCTTGCGGATGGGGTCGATGTGGCTGATCTGGACGCCGACGTTCCCGGCCGGGTGGGGTCCGGTTACAGTATGGATCGTTGCGCCTTTGATGGCGGCGAAGGGAGAGTCGGAAGCAGGAATGCACAGATGGATCGGAGCCAGGCGGGAAAGCGCGTCCACGCCGGCCTGCAGGGCAGGAATCCGGTCTCCGAGGGTAAATACGTTGTCCGCTGCGAGCGGAGCGGTGTTGAAGGCGGAAATGAAAATGGCTTTGGGCGTGGACTGCGGATTGGCGATGACGCCGTAGGGACGCTGGACGAGCCCCATCCACAGGCCGCTTTTCATCAAAAGGCTCTTGACGGCGGCGGCATCCATCCCGGCGGCATCCTGCCGGCCGAAATCGACGCTCTCCTGCGACTCGTCTGCCTTGACGCGGACCTCAAGCAACTTCCTTTTCTCGCCCCTGACGATTGCTTCGACGACGCCCGAAACGGGAGAGGTAACGAGAATGTCAGGGCAATTCTTGTCAGCCATGACAGGCGAACCGGTCATCACACGGTCTCCCTCCCTGACCAGGAGCCTTGCGGCAAATCCCTTGAAATCAGTAGGTTTGATGGAAATGATGTCGGGACGCACCGTCTTGACGACTTTCCGGGCAGCTTCCCCGCAGATGGGGATGTCGAGCCCGCGTTTCAATACGATGTTGTTTGACATTATGATATGATATGAAGTTTTGTATTTAAGTATTGTCAAAATGACGCCGCGAAGTTACTCAATTTTTTGTAATTTCGCGCCATGATGGAAAACAATGTAAGTACTATTTTAGAGGGGCTTGACAGCCGCCAGCGCGAGGCGGTCACATGTGTGGACGGACCTGTGCTTATCATCGCGGGAGCAGGCTCCGGGAAGACCCGGGTTTTAACGAGCCGGATTGCCTATATGCTGGAGAAGGGGATTGTGGAACCACATGAGGTTCTTGCACTTACGTTCACCAGGAAGGCGGCGGCCGAAATGAAGGAACGGATTGCCGGAATGGTCGGGGAGCGGAAGGCGCGCCGACTGTATATGGGGACGTTCCATTCTGTTTTCATCCGTTTCCTGCGGGAGTTCTCCCACCTGCTCGGCTATCCCGCCGCGTTCACGGTTTACGATACCTCCGATTCCATCAGCCTGATCAAGGCTTGCCTGAAGGAGATGAAACTGGACGAGAAGGTCTATAAACCCAAAGATGTCCTTTCGCGGATCTCGAACGCCAAGAACGCCCTCGTCACGCCGCAGGCTTATAAGCAGAATGCCAATGCCGTGATGAATGACACCCATGCCAAGAAACCGGAAATCTGCAACATCTATGCGATGTACCAGCAGCGGTGCAAGCAGGCGGGCGTGATGGACTTCGACGACATCCTCCTGAATATGAACATCCTCCTGTATGACTATCCGGATGTCCGGCAGCGGATTGCCGACCGTTTCCGGTACATCCTGGTGGATGAGTACCAGGATACCAATTTCGCCCAGTACGTAATCCTGAAGAATCTCTGCAAGGAGCACCGGAATCTTTGTGTCGTGGGGGATGATTCCCAGTCGATCTACGCCTTCCGGGGCGCCAAGATCGAGAACATCCTGAATTTCCAGCGGGACTATCCCGGGTGCAAACTGTTCCGCCTGGAGCAGAATTACCGGTCGACGCGGAACATCGTCGGAGCGGCCAATTCCTTGATAGCCAAGAATACATCCCGGATTCCGAAGACTTGTTTCTCGGAAGGGGAGGACGGGGATAAACTCCGTCTTGTCCAGGCCTATACGGAGCAGGAAGAAGCCTTGCTGGTCGCCTCGTCGATCATCTCCCGCATGCAGGAATCGGCGGCGCGATACCAGGATTTTGCCATCCTCTACCGCACCAATTCCCAGTCCCGGGCGCTGGAAGAAGCGCTGCGGCGCCGGAATTTGCCGTATGTCATCTATTCCGGCAACGCTTTCTTCGACCGGGCGGAGGTGAAAGACATGATGGCGTATTTCAAGCTGGCTGTCAACCCGGCCGATGACGAATCGTTCCGGCGGGTAATCGGCAAGCCGGCCCGGGGGATCGGGGATACGACGGTGGAGGCACTTTCCGCTGCGGCCCGCTCGGCGGGCGTCCCGCTGATGCGGGCGGCGTTCCTGGAAAACCTGGACGCGTTCGGCCTGCGCAATGCGGCCGTGGCCAAGCTCCGCAGCTTCGCGGAAATGATGGTCAAAGCGCATGAAAAAGTGGATACGGAGGGGGCGCATGAAGTCGCGACTTTCCTGGCGGACGCTTCCGGTTTGTACCAGTTCTTCAAGACGGACAAGTCCATCGAGGCCCAGTCCCGGGCGGCGAACATCGAAGAGTTGGTCAACAGCGTGAAAGTATTCGTGGAAGACCGGCAGAACGCCTATCTGGAAGACCTGATGGCTGAGGGGCAACTGTCTGATATGAGCGAGATTGATCCGGCGTCTCTGCCGCACGTGTCCTTGGGGGATTATCTGGAGGATGTCTCCCTGCTGAGCGCCGTGGACATGGAGTCGGCAGAGGATGCGGCCAACCGGATTTCCTTGATGACGGTGCATTCGGCCAAGGGACTGGAGTTCCCTTATGTATATATAACCGGCCTGGAGGAGAATTTGTTCCCCTCCGGCAGCATGCTTTCTTCTGAAACGGATATCGAGGAGGAGCGGCGTTTGTTCTATGTCGCGCTGACCCGGGCGAAAACGGCAGTGACCCTCTCGTTCGCTGCGACGCGGATGCGCAACGGCAAGCACGAATCCAATGCGCCCAGTCGTTTCGTACGGGAAATTGATCCCCGTTTTGTCGCCAATCCGCTTCGGCGGAGCGCCGAAGTGGAAGAAGAGCGTCCGCAGGGAGGTTTCCAAGGCTTCGGAAAGCGGTTCGGCGGGGGAGCGGATCGCGGTGCGCGTCCCTATGGCGGATATGCTTACGGCGCATCCGGCCGGCCCGGCCTGGTCCCGGCCGCTTCGGCCCGTGGTCCGGTGGCCCCGCGCGTGGAGGACAAGGATTTCGTCCCCGTCCCGATTTTTGACCTGAAAGCCGGTCAGCGGATTGAGCACAACCGGTTCGGCCTCGGGCGGATCGTACGGATATCCGGGAATGGGAATGACTTGAAGGCGACGATTGATTTTGACAATTATGGCGAGAAGATTCTGCTGCTCAAGTATGCGAAAATCCGTTTTCCGGAATAAGCCGTGGATGGGCTTGAATGGCCTTTTTGTCGCTTAAACTGGATTATATGGCGCGAATCCGTTAAAATAAGCGAACGATGTTATGAAAATAAAAAATAATTCCTATATTTGCCATGAAGTTTTTCATAGTTTAAGTTTAGGTTAAGTAGCGGGGCGATCGCAGTGATGCGGTTGCCTCGTGTTTTAAAACGTAAGAATAAGGGGTTAAATAAAAAAACGAGGCCGGAAAGACCTCGTTTTTATTAAGTTATGTGATGGAGCGGAATGCGAGGTTCGAACTCGTGACCTGCGGCTTGGGAAGCCGCCGCTCTACCAACTGAGCTAATTCCGCATGAATTCGAAGGCAAATCTACGGATTTTTTTCTAAAAAAAGAAAGAAATCTCCTTTTATGTGTAACTTTGAGGTCTTATGTGCAGGACTTGGTTTATCTATACGCTATTTGTCATTTCCGTCATGCTTTCTTTTTCTTGTTCCAGGGATCATGACCCGGTCACCCTTCCGGATGTGCCCCTGAAGATCGGGACCTATAACATCGAACGTCCGTCGGAGACGAATAAGAAACACGTGGGATATTGGCCGAATCGGAAAGAGTCCGTCGCCGCTCTTCTGTCAAAAGCCGGTTTTGATATCATCGGCACCCAGGAAAACAGTCGGGAGATGCTCGCTGATATGGTTGTCGCCCTCCCGCAGTACAAATGGATCGGCTCCTTCCGGAAAGCAAATCCATCGGTCAATGCGATCCTGTACAGGCACGAGCGGTTTGCCCTGCTGGACAAAGGCCATTTTTATTATTCGCCGACCCCGGGCGTCGATTTCAGTTATGACCCGGATGACACCGATAAAAAAGACTTGAACTGCATTTGGGGAAAATTCGAGGATCGTGAGACCGGTGTCGTCTTTTTTGTGTTCAATTCCCATTTCCATGCATTCAATTATTCCGGGGAAAAGGGTGCGGTCCGGGATACGCTTCGTTGCCGCGACGCGCGGATCCTCAAGAAAAAAGTTGCCTCGATAGCGGGAGATGTCCCGGCTTTCTGTACCGGGGATTTCAACTGTGGCGAAGCCTGGTATGACAATGCGACCGGCAAACTCAAGCATGAATCCAGGCCGGGCTACATAGAACTGATCAAAGGCAATGAATTGTTGGATACCAGAAGGTTAGCCAGGAAAAAAATCAACGATCGGGAGGCTTCCTATACCGGATTCCTGGAGACGGGCCCTTCTGCCCATGATATGAAGATTGACCATATATTTATCGGCGCCCGTGCTGCGGAAAGGGTGGAGGTTGTGCGCTACGAGGTGATCACTGATAGTTTTGAGATGTCACATCATGGGGAAACAACTCCGGAAGGAATTGAACCCGGAGATTCGTTCCGGGCCAATTGTTCCGATCACCGTCCGGTATCCGCTACCATCCTGTTAAAACCGTAATTGTTCATGTTTATAAATTATATTGTATGAAACGAACGCTATTGCTGGCGGCAGCCATGTGCTTGCTGTGCGCCGTATCCTGCAATCGCTATCACTATGAGACAGTGAAGGGCGATCCCATGGAAACCAAAATGTACACCTTGAAAAATGGCCTGAAAGTCTACATGACGGTCAACAAGGAGACTCCCCGGATCCAGACTTACATTGCTGTACGGACCGGCGGGAAAAACGATCCGTCCGACAATACGGGTCTGGCCCATTATCTGGAACATATCATGTTCAAGGGCACGGAGCAGGTCGGGACCACCGATTATGCGAAGGAGAAACCGATGCTGGACGAGATCCAGTCCCTGTACGACCTGTACCGGACCAAAACTGATCCGGCGGAGCGCGAAGCCGTCTATCACCTGATCGATTCGGTCAGCTACGAAGCATCCAAGCTGGCGATTCCCAACGAGTATGATAAGTTGATGAACATGATTGGAGCCCAGGGGAGCAATGCCTTCACGTCCAACGATGTCACCTGCTATCAGGAAGATATCCCTTCCAATCAGATCGAGAACTGGGCCAAGGTGCAGTCCGACCGGTTCAAGAACATGGTAGTCAGGGGCTTCCATACGGAGCTCGAGGCCGTCTACGAGGAACTCAACCGCGGCTTGAACGATGACAGCGAGAAGGCGATGATCGCCATCGATTCCGTGTTCTTCAAGAACCACCCCTATGGTTTGCAGACGGTGATCGGAACGCAGGACCACCTGAAGAATCCTTCCATCACGGCCATCAAGAAGCAAAAAGCCACTTACTACGTGCCGAACAACTGCGCCATCTGCGTTTCCGGTGATTTCAATCCGGATGAATTTGTGGCCATCGTTGAAAAGTATTTCGGCGACTGGGAACCGAACCCGGCACTCCCGGCCTTCACTTTTGCACCGGAGCAGCCGATTACGGCCCCGGTTGAGAAAGACGTTTATGGTACCGAGGCGGAGTTTGTCCTGTTGGGCTGGCGCTATCCCGGTGCGGCCGATTTCCGGAGCGACCTGGCTGCCCTGGCCGGTTCGATTCTGTACAACGGGATGGCCGGTTTGATCGACCTGGATATCAACCAGCAGCAAAAAGTCCTGGGAGCCTATTGCTTCAATTACGGACGTGCGGATTACGGCGAGATGCTGCTTCAGGCTTATCCGAAAGACGGTCAGTCGCTTACGGAGGTCCGCGATCTGTTGCTGGGCGAGGTCGCCAAGCTGCGGGCAGGGGATTTCGACGACAAACTCATCGATGCGGCAATCAGCAATTTCAAGCTCCGTGAGATGCGGACGCTCCAGCAGAACCGCGGCCGTGCCATGAAGTTCGTGGACGCTTTCGTGAACGGCACTTCCTGGAAGGACGAGGTGAACCGGATTGACCGGCTTTCCAAGATCACCAAAGAAGACATTGTCGCGTGGAGCAACGAGTTCCTGGGGGCGAACAGTTATGCCCTGGCTTATAAGCACATCGGTGTCGATCCTTCCATCAAGAAGATTGAAGCGCCCAAGATCACCCCGATTGTGACCAACCGGGACAAACAGAGTGCCTTCCTGCAGGAAATCCAGGCCTCCGAGGTCAAGCCGATCGAACCGGTATTCGTTGATTACGAGAAGGATATGTCTGTCTTTACGGCCGATGGTATCGAGGTTCTGTACAAACAGAATACAGCCAACGACATCGCGGAGTGGACCTTCCAGGTCGACCGGGGACTGCTGTCGGATCCCGCCCTTGCCATGGCGTTCAATTATGTCGGGTATCTCGGCACCCCCACGCGTTCCGCCAGTGAGATAGCCAAAGAGATGTACATGCTGGGCTGCAATTTCGGCATGAGTGTTTCAGACGGGCGTACATTTGTCCATCTGACGGGTCTGAGCGAGAATATGGGCAAGGCGCTGGATATCGTCGAAGATTTGATTGCGAACGCCCAGCCGGATGAGGCGGTTCTCCAGGGCCTGAAGAACGATATCTTCAAGGAACGCCACGATGACATGTTCAACCAGAACGCCTGTGCTTCCGCGCTGCAGGAGTATGTTCTCTTCGGGGCGGACTATGTCCGGAATACGACGATGACCAATGCACAGGTGGCTTCGGTCACATCCGACGAACTCCTTTCCAAGGTCCGCGGGATTTTCCGTTATGCCCACCGGGTCCTCTATTATGGTCCCGAAACGACTTCCCAGTTCAAGACGACCCTGTCTGCGCATCATCAGGTTGCCGCGCAATTGGAGCCGACTACCTATCTCCATGCCCGGACAGTCCTGACGGAGAAACCGGCCGTATATGTGGCCCAGTACGATTCCCGCCAGTTCAACTACGTGCAGTTCTCCAACCGGGGCGAGAAGTTCGATGTCTCCGAGGATGCCAAAATCAACCTGTTCAACCAGTATTTCGGTGCCGGCATGAACACCATCGTCTTCCAGGAAATGCGCGAGGCCCGTGCCCTGGCGTACCATGCTTCAGCCAGCCTGGATGAACCCACGTTCCTGGACGATGATTATACCTTCTCCGCGGAAATCGGTTCCCAGAACGATAAACTGCAGAAATCCGTCGAGGCTTTTGATTTGATCATCAACGATATGCCTCAGTCTGAGAAGTCCTTCGAAATCGCCAAGAGCGGACTGGAGTCCAAGCTCCGCACCAACCGGGTGACCGGATCCCGTGTCCTGAGCAGCTACCTGGCCGCCCGGGAACTCGGCCTGAAAGAACCCCGTTCCAAGCAGGTGTACAAGGAGTTGCCTTCCCTGACGCTGAATGACTTGGTTGCGACCCAGCAAAAGTGGGTGAAGGACAGGACCTATGTCTATGCAATCCTCGGCGACACCCGGGATATGGACATGCAGTTCCTTTCTACACTCGGCCCTGTCAAAGTGGTCGGACTCGAAGAAATTTTCGGTTATTGATGACGGCGCCCGGAAGTTGAGGCCCTCCCTTATTCTTCCAGGTAGTAATCCGTTACATTCTTTACCCCGGGGATACCGTAGTAGCTTGCTGCGATATCCCCTTTTACATAGATCTTACGTCCTTTGTGGCCGGGATGCGACTGCAGGTTGACCGCGTCCCGCAGGGCCCCTTTTTTCAATTCGATGCTGATACAGGCATCCTTGTCCGTGACGGATTGGCGCGACGCGACCAGGATATTGGTCGCGGAGGGGAAAGGGGCGTAGAAGACCGGTGAAGCGGCTGTTTTGAAGCATCCTGCGATGTATCCGTGTACCCATACCCCTGTTTCGCCCGCATGGGCGGCCACCTCTCCCGTCCCCAGGGCCGTTTCCGGCGTTTTCCCTTGCGCGCCTTCTCCGGCCGTGAATCCGTCTTCCGTCCAGATCCGGGCGGTGTCGATTGCGACGGAGACATGGCCTCCCTGTCCGCCGGCCGGGCTTGCGGCTAATTTCAGGGACAGGATTTCCCGTGCGGACAAGTTCCGGGTCGTCAGTAATGTCCTTTCTTCATCCTGCAACAGCTGGATTTCCACCGGACCGGGCTGGAAATAGGCGATTCTTTTTTCTGTTTTCCCAAAGGGCAGTCCCTCCGTCCCGTCGCTCAGATACAGGCTGCCGTCCGGAAACCGGCTCGTAAAGGAGGCGTCAACCAGCAGCCGGATCCCGGCATTCAACTGGGCGCAGCCCAGCAGTACCTGTACCACCGCTCCATCGGTTACGGTTACGCATTGGTCGTCCCCATAGAGCGGTGCGGAGAAAGCCGGCTTTTCAAACAGACCGGAGCGGATGGAGATGGAATACGTCCCGGCGGGGACATCGAAGCGCTCCGGGCTGTCTCCATACGTTCCTTCGTAAATGGAGGCTCCGTGTCCGTCCCGGATGGAGAGGAGGAAGGAGCCGGAATCCGGGAGGGCGGCCGCCCCTTTCGTTGCGGTATAACCCGAGGGAGAGAGCCGGACACAAAGCGTTCCGACGGCGGATTCGTCCGGGGTCTTCAGGCAGCCGGCTCCCAACACGGACAACGCCAGTGAAACGGCCGGCAGGATAAAAGGAAATCTTTTCTTTTTCATGGCATCGGTTTTTGCGCCAAAAATAAGTCCGGGCGTCAGGACACCGGCCAAGAAACAGAAAAACAAATCTTTATGCGAAAAATTCCTGTTTCTTTCGAAAAAAAACAGGAATCTTATCGGGTTATTCCTTGAAAAGCCAGGGAAACTATCTCGAGAATTCGATGGAGTACGTGAAACTGTCCGCCCGGTAATATCCGATGTTGAATTCAATCGGAACATCATTCACATCATACACAAAGCGTTTGCGGACCAGGACGGGTTCTCCCTCTTTGATCCCGAGTTTCGAGGCAATGAACGCATTGGCCCCCCGGGCTGAAATCATCTCTTTCGACGTCTTGACGACAACGCCGTATTTCTTTTCCAGCATGTCATACAGCGGCATCGACATGTCGTCTTCAACGCTGATCGGAACTTTGGGATTGAAATACGAGATAAAATGCACGAATGGCTGCCCGGGGCGTCCGCGGAGTCTCTCCAGGCACAGCAAATGCTCATTTTGCGGGATCCCGAAGAAAAGGGTCGCCTCTGAAGGCGCCTCCACGAAACTGATGTGCAGCTCGAAATTCTGGACAGTCATGCCCATGGATTTCATTTCCTGGGAGAAACTCTTCCAATTCCGCGCATTGCTCATGACATTCAGGGGAGCGACGATGGTTCCGTATCCTTTTTTCCGGATGAGTAACCCTTCGAAAACCAGTTTGTTAATGGCCTGCCGGAGGGTGTTCCGGGATATGTGCATGGCTTTGGAAAGTTCAATTTCGTTGGGGAGGAGTTTTCCTTTCCGGTATTCTTCCTGCTGGATCATTTCCCGCAATTTCGCTTCTGCCTGAATGTGCAGGGGCTGCGGGGATTTCGGGTCGAGTTGGCTGTCGGTCATGCGCTGATGTCCTTATTGTTCAAACAAAGGTAAGATTTTTTTTAGAAATAGGGAAATCCGTTTTTCCTGCCATTCTGTCATGAATTCCGGGTGGCAGACAATTTGCTTGGAAAAAGGATGTCATTAAAGAATTGCATTATGTCAAATAAGAATGAGCATGTGCTCCCGCAGAAAGAGGGGAAGGCAGAAGAGCAGAAGTTGGGGAAAGAAGAAAAAAAGGGACAAAAGAAAGAAAAGGATAGCAAGGAACTCACGGCTTTGAAAGAGCAGGTGGAGGAATTGCAACGCAAAAACGCGGAGCTGACGGAGAAAGTCGGCGCCGAAAAAAATGATTACCTGCGTCTGATGGCGGAGTTCGAGACTTTCCGCCGCCGGACATCCGAGGAGCGGCTTGCCCTGGTGGGGACCGCTGCTGCGGAAACCATCAAGGGACTGTTGCCTGTGCTGGACGACTGTGAGCGGGCGATCGAGATGCTGAAAGATTCGTCCGACGAGGCCGCGAAGACAGGTACATCCTTGATCTACGGAAAGTTATTGGGCTACCTGAAAACGAAAGGGCTCGAAGTAATCGAGGCCCGCGGCGCCAAGTTTGACACGGATTTCCATGAAGCGGTCGCCCAGGTTCCGGTCGAAGAAGAAGCCCGGAAAGGCATGGTGTATGATGTCGTGGAGACGGGCTATATGCTGGGCGGGAAGGTGCTCCGCTACGCCAAAGTCGTCGTCGGTATTTAATGCATGAATCATGGCTGAAAAGAGAGATTATTATGAGGTACTCGGTGTCGGGAAGGAAGCCACTGCCGACGAGATCAAGTCTGCTTACCGCAAACTTGCGCTGAAGTGGCATCCGGACCGCTGGGTGGATGGAACGGACGCCGAGAAAAAAACGGCGGAAGAGAAATTCAAGGAGGCATCCGAGGCGTATTCCGTCCTGAGCGATGCGGACAAGCGGGCGAAGTATGACAAATTCGGCCAGGCCGGCCTCGGCGCTGACGGCGGATTCGACTTCAGCGGCGGGTTCGGGAACCTCAACGATATCTTGAACGACCTCTTTGGCGGTGGCTTCGGCGGCTTTGGCGGTTTCGGTGGCTTCGGCGGTTTCGGCCGGAATGCTTCCGGCGCGTCCCAGCAGCGGGTTTACCGGGGCAGGGATATCCGTACCCGGGTCAAGCTCACGCTGGAAGAGATTGCGACTGGCTGCGAGAAAGAAGTGACGATCGAGCGCAACGCGCCCTGCCCGGAATGCGGCGGAAAAGGGGCCAAGAACGATTCCGATATCCAGACCTGTCCGGTCTGCCACGGAACGGGTCAGGAGCAGCGGGTGGCCAACAGTTTCTTCGGCCAGACCGTAACTTATACGACCTGTTCGCGCTGCGGCGGCGAGGGGCGGATCGTCAAGAATCCCTGCCGGAACTGTTCCGGAACGGGCCTGATCCGCAAGAAGGTGACTGTCAAGGTCAAGATTCCCGCCGGTGTGGAGAACGGCATGCAGCTGACCCTCCGGGGCGAGGGCCATGCCGCCAAGAACAATGGTGTCAGCGGCGATCTGCTCGTATTGATCGAAGAGTTGCCGCATTCCCAACTCAAGCGGGACGGTAACAACCTGTTCTATACGAAAGTCATTTCTGTGACGGATGCCATTCTGGGTACGGAAGTTTCCATCCCGTGCCTGGACGGTTCTTATAAAATCAAGGTAGAGGCGGGGACGCAGTCCGGTTCGGTTGTCCGCCTGCGCGGCAAGGGTCTGCCGTCGGTCAGTGGATACGGCCGCGGGACCGGGGACATGTATGTGAAGTTCCTGGTGTGGATTCCGCGCCGGCTCAAGGGAAGTGAGAAATCCGCCATCGAGGCGATGCGGAGTTCTTCTTCATTCGTGCCGGATCTGAGCCGGGACGACAAGAATCTTTTCGATAAAATGAAAGAAAATTTCTGAAAAATTTGCGGAAAGGAAATTTATTCGTATTTTTGCAGTCCCAAAATCGATGCAACCGCTTACGGAACAAGATTGGGGTCCGTAAAGTTGCGCTAAAGAGTATTAGATATGGATTTTATTAAAGTAGTAGAGCAATCATTCCTTAATGAGAATGTAGCTTCATTCCCTCAGTTCAAGGCCGGTGATACGGTTACGGTTACCTACCGGATCAAAGAGGGTGACAAGGACAGGCTTCAGAAGTTCAGAGGCGTTGTGATTCAGATCAGCGGAAATTCTCCGTTTACGAAGACCTTCACGGTCCGCAAGGTTTCCGGTGGCGTCGGAGTAGAAAGGATTTTCCCTTACCAGTCTCCGTTCATCGACTCCGTCGAACTCAACAAAGTCGGTAAAGTCCGCAGGGCAAGGATCTTCTACCTCAGGAACCTCTCCGGTAAGAAGGCCCGTATCAAAGAGAAGAAGCTCGTCTACAAAGAGGAAGCTTAAGATAACGGAATCCGGATGGATTCCACGGCATGGCTCCATAGCTCAACTGAATAGAGCATCTGACTACGGATCAGAAGGTTGGGGGTTTGAATCCCTCTGGAGTCACTGAAAAAGAGCTAAAATTCTGAAAATCGGAGTTTTAGCTCTTTTAAGGTATTTCACTTTGTCGTTACAGTTTCGTAGCTTTGTATATTTGACATTGATGCGAAAGATTACTCTAAAAGATTTAGCGAAGGAACTCGGAGTCTCAACGACTCTCGTTTCGCGCGTTCTGAATGCGCCGCGTACGGATAGCGAACAGCTGTCATCCTCCCGTATCATGGTGGGATTGATGGGCGTTTTCCTGACCGGTTTTGCCATTCTTACGGCTGTCATGCAACAGTCCAGCGGCCTTAACCTGGTTGATTTTGCTACGGGCGTCATGTGTTTTGCCTATGCCGGTATGGTCGGCGTATTCCTGACGGCAATCTTTACCCGGCGTGGCAACAAAAAAAGCGTCATTGCGGCCTTGGCCGCCGGCGCCCTGATTATCGTACCCCTGATGTTCCAAAAAGAAATCTTCGGACACAACTACATTGCGAGGAGCTGGTGGTGTCCGATTGGGGGACTGGTCTCTACGTTGATATGCATGTCCGGGAAACCGGAATTATAATACTCTGTCGATTATGAAAAAGATCCTTCCCCTGGGTGCACTTCTGCTGTGCCTTTCTTGGACGGCTTCTGCACAGAATGCGACTGTTGTCGTAGAGAAACCGCTGGTCCGTTGGCTTTTCGGCGGTTTTGGCTTCCAGCATTCCGAGGCTAATTTCGAAGCCTTGATGACGGAGGAATTCCGGGACCAGCGTGTGCTCAAGACTTTTGCGGAAATCTCGCCCACTTTCGGCCGTGTCTATACCGGTTTCGCCGACCAGTCGCGGGACCAGATGGACCGTTTTGCTTCCTATTATCATCGGACATTCGCCCGGGCGGGAACGATCCTGTATGCCGTTCCGTGCGGACTGACATACCGGGTCGATGACACGACGGTCGTTTCGGCGGCCGAATATGCGCAGCGGGTGGCAGACAAGCTAAATTACCTGATTAAGGAAAAAGAGTGCCGGAAGATCCGGTACTACTGCCTGTCCAACGAGTTGATGACGGGAGACCGGTGGGGCTGGATGGCGCCGGAGGGCCGGATGGAGCTCTTCAAACATTGGAACATTGCCTTGTACAATGCTTTCAAGCAACATCAGTTGAATCTGCTGCTGATCGGTTCCGACCGCTCGGGCGGACCCAATATCATCGATACGCAGCGGTGGGTGGCCCGTCACATGGACGAATGGATGGGGGCTTATGTAACACACTGGTATGTTTATGGGGAGCGTGTCGATGACCTTTCGCTGTGGGAGAAGTACCGGAAGTATTTCAAAGAGAATGTCGCCATTGCGACCTCCAAGAGCAAGCGCTACATTCTCGGTGAGTTCGGTTTCTGCCCGGTATATGGAAAACGGGGTGTCATGGTGGATGATCTCGGCTTTGCGCTGCGACAGCCTGAAACAGCAGCCCTCAGTGCGCTCTGTAAATGTGAGTTGGGTTTGGCGGCCATGAATGAAGGCGCCTACGGCTGCATCAGTTGGAGTTTTGTCGATTATCCCGAACCGTTCTGCTATGAGGACGGGAATACCCCGCAGGAGCATGCTGCGTATGAAGCCGGCTTATGTGCCTATAAACCCGATTTCAAGTATAATAAATGGGGCATGTTCCATTGGAACGACATCGATCGGGATTATTCCGCCACCCCGGAACTGTATTGCCTGGGCTATATGGCCAAGTTGTTCCATAAGGATGCGACCGTCCTGGTGTGCAGTCCATCGGACAGCCTGCTCCGGGTCGGCGCCGTTCTCAACCGGGACAGGTCGTTTACCATCGCGCTGATCAACCGGGGCGAGAGCACGGAGGTGGAAATCGATTGTTCCTCCTGGTCGGACGGAATGGAGGCTTTCGACAAACCGTTCAGGCAATACCTTTATGAGGCCGATCGTCCGCCGGTGAATGCATTCAATGACTTACAGCCTCACAGCGGATTGGCGGAAGCCCATGGCGGGAAACTCCGCGTCCGCCTTCCCGCCCGTTCCATGACTTTCCTGACAACCGATTACCAGGACCGGAATCCCGAAAAAGTTTCCGGAGTCAAGTTTTCGGACGGGGTTCTGACCTGGAAACCGGTCTCCGATCCGCATCACCGCTATTACCGTGTGTATGCCGACGGGGAACAAATCGCTTCGACCGTAGCTACTCATCTGGCTGTCAATGACTCCCGGAAGAAGTACACGGTGAAAAGCGTCGATGCCTGGGGGAATCTCTAATCCTATTTGAAGAACTTGTCTACTTCGCGGACGGCGTCCGGCATGGCGAAAACAGCCACCCGGTCATAGGGCTCTATTTTCGTGTCTCCAATCGCGATGAAGGAATCATTGCCGCGGATGACACCGCCGATCAAGGCATTCTCCGGGAAATCGATCTCGCGCAGCGGCGCTTTCGTAATCTTGCTGCCCGGGGCGACAATGAACTCCAGCACTTCCGCGGAAGTGCCGCTCATGTATTTGATCGTACGCACCTTGTTGCTGAGCGTCATCTTGAAAATCTTTCCGGCCGTCAGCAGTTTCTTGTTGATGACGGCATCGACTCCCATCTCCTCGGCCAGCTTGATGTATTCGATATTCTCCACCTCCGCGATGGTCCGGCTGAGACCGAATTTCCGGGCGACCACGCAGGAAAGGATGTTGACCTCGTCGTTGCCGGTCACGGCGACGAAGGCGTCATAATCCTTGATATTCTCATCCAGGAGGAAATCCGTATTCCGGCCATCCCCGTTGACGACGATCACGTTGTCATCCATGACGGCGCTCAGGTGCTGGCAACGATGCCGGTCCATCTCAATGATCTTGATGGTTTCCAATTGTTTGCTGAGGCTGCCTGCGACGATTTTCCCAATCTGTCCGCCCCCCAGGATCATCAGTTTGTTGACGGGGATGTTACTCTTGCCCAGGAACTTCATGATCGGCTCCGCGGCTTCCCGTTTCGAGATGATATAAACCAGGTCATTGTACTTGAACCGGGAATCAAACCGGGGTATCATGGTCTTGTCGTCGCGCGAAATGGCGACCACGCGCATCTGTACCTGTTCCGAGGATACAGCCGACGTGAACTCGGCCAGTTTGAGATCCAGCAGGGGAGAATCTTCATCCACCTTGTACACGGACATCTGCAGTTTTCCGCGGGCAAAGTCCATGGTCTCCGCGGCGGCAGTCCTGCGGAGCAGTTCCACAATCTCAGCAGCTGCGATCTTCTCCGGATAAAACATCAAGTCGATGCCCATTTCCGTGAACAGGTACTTGTTCTCGTAGGAAAGGTATTCCTCATCCTTGATGCGGGCACATACCTTCTTGCATCCCAGCTTTTTAGCCAGCAGGGCGCTGACAACGTTGACGTCCTGGGTCGTGAACGGATTGACCGCAATGAACAAGTCGGCCGTTTCCACTCCGGCATCCTTGAGAACGCGGATGGATGAAACATCCCCGGCCACCGTGACGACATCCGCGGTTGCGGCCAGCTTGGCCAGCCGTGCGGGGTCCTGATCGATGACCGTAAGGTCGTTGGAAGCGATGCTGAGCATCTTGGCCAGATGCGAGCCGATCTCTCCGGCTCCTTCAATGATGATCTTCATAGTCACATCTTTCTTGTTATCCGGAAAATCCGGTTCCCTGCCAGCAGGGCCCTCGGAATCATCCAGTGATCATAAAATCCTTCTATTTGGACTCCTGTCGCTTGCTTGAGATACGCTTGGATCTCTTCCAGTCCGGGTCCGTGCCGCAGGGAACGGTAATCGCGGTGGGCCGTGCGGA
Source organism: uncultured Bacteroidia bacterium (assembly GCA_902796455.1). Taxonomy (GTDB): domain Bacteria; phylum Bacteroidota; class Bacteroidia; order Bacteroidales; family UBA932; genus Cryptobacteroides. The sequence goes on along the minus strand of CADBPH010000332.1, from coordinate 3,492 downwards.
CGGCCCGGAACCAGGCCGTTTTCCCGGTCAGCAGGTATACCGCCGCACTCATCCCGTCCAGGATCATCCGCTCGAAAATCCGTCTCCGCGCCCTCCGCAGTCCCTTTTTCGCTCCCAGGCGCAGGGCCAACGTCCGGGCGAGGTTGTTCTCGAGCATCAGCAGGTTGTTCCGGTAGTTCAGCTGGAGCTTCCACGGCGAGCCCTGCGGCAAAGTGCCTCCGCCCAGGTGCCATACGACGGCGTCGGGTACGACGGTCACCTTGTATCCGGCCAGCTGGAGGCGCCAGCAGAAATCGATTTCTTCCATGTGTGCGAAGAACCGGGGATCCAGTCCGCCCAACTCATGGAAGAGCCGGCTCCGCACCATCAGGCAGGCTCCGGTCACCCAGAAGACATCCTTCGGTGTATCGTATTGTCCTTCATCTTCTTCCACGCGGCTCATCACACGTCCCCGGCAGAAGGGATAACCGTAGCGGTCAAGCAGGCCGCCGGCAGCGCCGGCATATTCGAAGCGGTCGCGGTCGTACCAGGAATGCAGTTTCGGCGCGCATGCCCCGCAGTCCGGATGCGAATCCATCCACGCGGTCAGGGGCAGGAGCCAATCTCCGGGGACCTCGATGTCGGAATTCAGGAGGAGATAGTATGCGAAACCCTCGTCCCGCAGCGCCGAAAGTGCGCGGTTGTACCCTCCCGTGAAGCCGAAATTTTCGCTCAGGGGAATCGTGCGGACCGAAGGGAACCGCTCGGCCATCAGCGCCATCGAACCGTCCGTGGAGGCACTGTCTGCCACGATGACCTCAGCATCCGCCTTGCCGGCAGATGCCAGGACACCCGGCAGGAATCGCTCCAGGTATTCCTTTGTGTTCCAGTTCAGGATGACGACCGCGGTACGCATGGCTTAATTCTCCTTATTCGTTCTGCCTTCTCCGTGGTGGCAGCAGCCCTCTCCGTGGCCGTGTCCTTCGCCGTGGCAACAGCCCTCTCCGCCGTGATGGTGCTCTCCATGGTGGCAGCAACCGCCGCCTTTCCCGTGGTGGCAGCATCCTTCTTTCGGAAGATACTCTCCGTGCAACCCTTCATCCAGCTCTTTCTGCGTCGCATCGCGGACTGTCAGGACTTTCCCCGTAAAGAAAAGATCCTTGCCGGCCATGGGATGGTTGAAGTCCATGGTTACTGTATCCGCAGTGGCAGAAACAATGGTCCCCATGACTGCATTCCCGGTGCTGTCCAGCATCGGCAGCGTACGGCCGATTTCAATCAGTTCCTCATGGATGACGCCGTCAATCCGGAATGCTTCCTTCGACAGATTGACTTTCTTGGCAGGATCATACGTTCCGTATCCTTCCTCCGGCGTGAGGTGGAAAGCGAAATCCGCTCCGGGCTCCAGCCCTTCGATTTCCGATTCGAAGCGGGGGATCAACATATGGGTCCCATGGATATAGTCCAAGGGTTGTTCGGCTGTCGCCACATCGGCCACCTGGCCGTCCACCTGGAGCTCGTAGCTGAGCTCCACGACTTTGTTTTTCTCTATTTTCATGTTTTATCCATCATTTATCCGGAAAAATCCACATCCCGGAAAGCCAGGGAAGGGATTTGTTTACTCATGCAGGCCCGGGCGTCATTGCCGGCATGGGTCAAATTGTTCCACAGCGAAAGGAAATTCCCGGTAATCACCATCTCGCGCACCGGATGAACGGGCTCTCCTCCGCGGAAATACAGCCCCTCCACCCCGTAGGAGAAATCTCCCGTGGCGGCATTGCTGTTGCCTCCGTTGAATCCGGTCACCAGGATTCCTTCCGGGAAGGCAGCCATCATCCCGGCAGCCGTAGCCGCATCCCCGAAGGGCAGGACGACCGGCCGGGTGGCATCCTCGACCGTCGGCGCGATTCCCAGTTTTCCGGACATGTAGGTATTGACAAAATACATGTCTACGATACCCTCCCGGATGATGGGCCGTTCACATGTGGCGACGCCCTCGGAATCGAACAGGCGGGACCCGTTGCAGCCTTTCTGGCGCGGCATGTCCATGATGGTGAGCCCGTCCGGGAAAACTTTCTCACCCAGTTTCCCGGCCAGGAAGGAATTGTTCTGCTGGATGGCGAAGGCGCCCAGGGCGCTCAGCAGGGGATTCACCAGCCGGGACGCCACCTCGTTTTCCACGACCATGGCCATGCGTCCGCCCGGATGGGTCTGCGGGCAGGCCGTCCGAACCGCGCGGGCCAGGGCTTTTTCTCCGCATCCTTCCGGCGAAAAACGGTCCAGGAAAGGGGAGGCTTCCCACCAGTACCCGCTCCATTTATTGCCTTGCGGGTCGCGGACCGTCGTCTCGCAGCCGATTTCAAAGGAGCTCTCGATATGCCGGCACTCCGTTCCTTGGGTGTCGATGACATAGGTATCACTCACGGAGTCAGAATATTCCGTCTCTTCTGAAACCGTTTCGCAACCGTTCAGGGCTCTCGTTCCCTTGTACAGCGCGGATCCGGCAATCAGGCATTGCATCCGCTTCTGCCGGTCCATGGAGGCATAGGCCGGGTCATACAGCCCGGTTTCCAGTCCGGTCCGGGCATCTTTCTCGACCCGGGACGGATCGGGCAGTTTCCGGGCCGGGTCGGGAGCCAGCATGCGCACGGTCCCGGCGGCTTTCTGGATGAAATCTTCCAAGCCCTTTTCTTCCAGGCGGTTCGTCGAAAAAGTCCCGTATCGTCCGTCACAAAACAAATTCAGGGTCAAAGACCGGTCGCCGCTCCGGGATACTTTATCCAAGATTCCGTCCCGCAGGAGGAACAGGTCCATCATGTTCTTTCCCAGCGTGATCCGGGCAGCCTGCGCCCCGGCGGCCACCGCCATGTCCAGGCAGCGGCCCGCCAATTCTTGCTCGCGGGGGGTGATGCTCCAAGGGATATCCATCTTTAGTCTCCTCCAACAATCAGGTTGTTTACCAGGACCGTGGGAATCCCGCAGGAAACAGGAACGCTCTGTTCTTTCCCGCAGGTCCATGCTCCATTGTCGATTTTTGCGTCCGATCCTACCGCAACGATGTCGGCCAGTGCCTGCGGACCGTTCCCGATGATGTTGATGTCTTTTACGGGTTGCGTAAGCCTCCCGTTTTCAATCAGATAGCCGCTTTTTACGTAGAACGTGAAATCGCCTTCCCCAATCTTGACCTGACCGTTGGAGAATTCGTCCACGAAGATGCCTTTCCGGACGGAAGCGATGATGTCGGCCGGATTGGCGTCTCCTCCTTCCATGTAGGTGGCGCGCATCCGCGGAATCGGATTGTAGCGGAAAGATTCCCGGCGGCCGTTGCCGGTAGGCGCCACTCCGTAGAACCGGGCGCTGATCCGGTCATGCAGGTAGGAGGTCAGCCGCCCTTCTTCGACCATGCAGGTCCGGCTGGCCGGGACCCCTTCGTCGTCAAAGTTCAGGGCGCCCCGGTTCCCTCTGAGGGTTCCGTCATCCACGATGGTAATCTTGTCGCTGCAGATCTGTTTT
>CADBPH010000331.1 GCA_902796455.1 uncultured Bacteroidia bacterium | reverse complement strand
GAATTGCAATGGGACACCATCCAGCGGATCAAACCCGATACGATCATGTGTGTGCCTTCGTTTATCCTGCGGCTGATCCAATATGCCGAGGAGCACGGGATTGATTACCGTTCCAGCAGCATTCGGCGGATCATCGGCATCGGAGAGGGCCTGCGCAACCAGGATTTCACCCTGAACCTCCTGGGCCGCAAGATCAAGGAAAAATGGGATGTGGATCTGTTCGCGACCTATTCTTCGACGGAGATGGGGGCGACGTTTTCGGAGTGTCCCTACGGCCTCGGCGGCCATGTCCATCCGGAACTGATCATCGTGGAAATCATTGGTGACGACAATCTTCCGGTCCCTGACGGACAGACCGGGGAGGTGGTCGTGACGACGCTCGGCGTGGAGGGCATGCCGCTGCTGCGTTTCCGGACCGGGGATATTGCCGCCAAAATCGTGGATCCCTGCCCGTGCGGTCGGAACTCCTATCGCCTCACCCCGCTTGTCGGCCGGAAAAACAACATGATTAAGCTAAAAGGGACGACATTATATCCTCCAGCGATCAACGATGTGCTGGACAATGCGGATTTCGTGGAGAATTATGTTATATTTGTCCGGGATTCGGAGGCCGGTACGGATGATGTGGTGGTGAAGGTGGGCCTGAAAGAGCAACCCTCCTTCGATGCCGTCAAGGAATTGAAAGACCGGTTCCGCTCCCGTTTGCGTGTCGCGCCGTCGGTGGAAATTTGCCCGCGGGATGAAATCCAGCGGATCCTGTATCCGGCCAAGAGCCGCAAACCTGTGAAATTTATAGATTTAAGGAAGAGATAATGCATCGGGATCCTCGTTTTGACGATATCCGTCCCTATTACGACGAAGAAGTACCGGCCGCCATGCAGCGGATCGCCGCTTCGCCGTATTTTCCGCAACTGTCCGCGTATGTCTTTCCGGAAATGCCGGTAGAGCAGGCGCGGGAGATGGTGGCAGGGATCCGCACGGTCGATGAGTTCCAGACCCGGGTCATGTGGTATGTCAACCTGCAGGTGATCCAGCGGAGCATTTCCGAGCTGACCTGGTCCGGCGCCGAAGGCTTATCCCCGGAAAAAAGGTACTTGTTCGTCTCGAACCACCGGGATATCATGCTGGATGCTTCCCTGCTCCAGAATATCCTGCATATCGAGGGCCATGAGACTTCGGAAATCTCTTTCGGGGCCAATCTGATGAGTTCCCAGCTGCTGGTGGACATCGGCTGTTCGAACAAGATGTTCCGGGTCGAACGGGGCGGGACGGTACGCGAGATGTACAACAGTTCCGTCCACCTGTCCGAATACATCCGCTATGCCATCGGGCAGAAGAACCAGTCTGTCTGGATCGCGCAGCGCAACGGGCGGACCAAGAATGGGGATGACCGGACGGATCAGGGCGTGATCAAAATGTTCGGGATGAGTTCCCGGGAGGATCCTGTCGAAGCTTTGGACAGCTTGCATATCGCACCGGTTTCCGTTTCTTATGAGTGGGAGCCCTGCGATGTGGCCAAGGCTTTGGAATTGTACTGTTCCCGTGCCGGGGCTTATGTCAAGAAACCGGGGGAGGACCTTACCAGTATCCTGACCGGCTTGCTCTCTCCCAAGGGCCGGGTGCATTTCACGTTTTGTCCGCCTCTGCGGCGGGAAGAGCTGTCGGCTCTGTCCGGCTGTCCTTCCGTCGAGTTCAACCGCAAGGTCGCGGAATTGGTCGACCGGCGGATCTGGTCCGGTTACAAATTGACTCCCAATAATTTCATCGCGTATGACCTGTGCAAGTGGGAGCAGCGTTACCTGGGTGTGCGGTATACGGAAGAAGACCGGTCCCGATTCCTGGACCACCTGGATACCCTGGGCAAATGCGGGGTAGAGGAACCGGATGCCCTTCGGGATATTTTCCTGCAGATATATGCGCGCCCCGTGGACAACTGCCTGGAGGGGTCCTCTCAGGAATGATTTTTGGTAATAATTACGTCTGTCAATAACATTTCTTATTATGAAAAAGACAATCATCATCATTGCCGCCCTGCTGGGCTTTGCCCTGGCGGCATCCGCCCAGCCGAAAGCGATCGGTTTGAGAAGCGGCCTTTTGAATTATGAAGTCAGCTATGAACACTACCTGGATAATCCCCATTTCTTCGAGTTTGACCTGGGAATGAGTTATTCCACCTCCAGCGGAAAGATTCTCGGAGCCGGATTCGACCTGACGGCTACCTACAACTGGGTGTTCGCCCAGCCGGACTGGACTCCGCAGGGAACGTGGGCTTTCTATGCCGGCCCCGGCGTCGCCCTCGGATCGTATTATTATACGAAACGGAATGACGACGGAACGTCGATTGACAAGAGTTCCATGTATCTGGGTATTGTCGGCCAGGTAGGCTTGGAGTATACTTTCTGGTTCCCGTTGCAGCTGTCCGTGGACATCCGTCCTTCCTTGCATTTCGGAGCCAACGGGGCGAACCTGAACTTCCCGTATATCCCTTGTTTCAGTGCAAGATATCATTTCTAGGCGATGAAGCGGCTCTTCGTTTGGTCAGCCCTTGCCCTGTTGCTGGTCTTCCTGCCGGTTTCGGCAGCGGATGCCGGCAAGGGAAAGTTGCATGTCATTTTCATTGGCGACAGCATTACGATCGGCGCCTTGCACAAGGATAAGGCAAAGACAGCTCCGCCGATCATCGCTGCGGCACAGTTGCAGAAAATGACGGATTATGACGTGGATTTCTGGAATTGCGGGAGGTCCGGTGCGACGACATCCGATTTCCTTCCGGTTCCGCATGGCCGCCATCACGATTTCCTCAAAGTCGAAAAGGCGATAAAAGAGGCTCAGGCTGCCGGCAGCGGGCAGATTGTTTTCTCCGTCATGCTGGGAACCAATGACAGCGCCTGTACCCGGACGACGGATGCGCCGGTCTCCAATGCATTATTCGAAGTGAACCTGCGGACAATCTTCCAGCGCTTGCGGGAACTGGCCCCGGGATGCATCATTGTGCTTCACCGGCCGATCTGGTACAGTCCGAACACGTACAACAGTGCGATGTACCTGAAGGAAGGGCTGGACCGGATGAACGGTTATGAGCCGATCCTGCACCAGCTGGCGGCCGAATATCCCGATGTGTATGAAGGGGCGTTCGGAGAATCTTATGCTTTCTTCGAGAAGAAGCATGAGAAGTTCTGCGTCGCAGAAAACGGCAATGCCGGGACGTTTTACCTGCATCCGAATGAAAAAGGCGCGAAGAAGTTAGCGAAGTTCTGGGCCCGGTCGATCGCCGATGTCCTGGCTACCCGATGATGCGCCAGTAACCTTCTTTCCGCGGCGCCGCCTCGCGTGCCGGACGGGAAGGGTAACCGAGGGCCAGCGCGCCGATACCGATGACATCCTCCGGAAGATTGAATCTCCGGAGGATTTTTTTGCCTTCCTCACGCGCGAACATCTTGTCTTCGCGGTTGATCCAGCAGGAACCGAGCCCGATGCTGTGGGCGGCGTTCATCATGTTCCCGAGGACCAGGCTGCCGTCCTTGACCGCATTTTCAATGGACGGGTCCGCGAAGACCAGGACGATGACGGGAGCGCCATAATAGGGGTCTTTGTCGGTTCCGAGCAAGGCGGCATTCATTTCACGCAGTTCCGCCTGCAAGTCCGGGTCCAGGACTGCGACAATCCAGGG
>CADBPH010000330.1 GCA_902796455.1 uncultured Bacteroidia bacterium | reverse complement strand
TACATCGGCATCGAGGCGGGCCAGTCCGCTTTCGGGGACGTGTATGCCTGGTATCAGCGGTTGCTCGGCTGGGCAGTGGAAGAGGGTCCGGCACGGGACGGCATTCTCTCCCGGCTGACTGCCGAGGCGGAGAAACTCCCGTTGACTCCGGACGATCCGGTGGCGCTGGACTGGTTCAACGGACGGCGCTCTCCGGACGAGGATTCGCGTGCGCGGGCGGCCATCGCCGGCCTGACCCTCGGGACCTCTGCGCCCCAGCTATACAAGGCGCTGGTGGAGGGGACCGCATTTGGCTCACGGGCCATCAATGAACGGCTTTCTGCAGAGCATGTCCCGGTGGAGCGGATCGTCGCGGTCGGCGGCATTTCGAAAAAGTCCCCGTTTGTCATGCAGACCCTGTCAGACGTCATGGGGATGCCGATCGAGGTGCTGGAAGGTGACCAGGCCTGTGCCCTGGGAGCCGCGATGTTCGCATCGGTGGTGGCCGGAATCCATCCCGATGTGTTTGCAGCCCAGAAAGCCATGGCTTCTCCCGTGGCGCACCGCTATGAGCCCTCTGCCGCGCGGCATCGCATCTATGATGTGCTGTATTCGCGTTACAAGGAATTGGGAAACAGGTGACAGGCAGCGAAAAACTCTCCCGTCAGTATTTTTTCAATGCGTGGAAAACATTAAATTTGCAGTATAAAAAAACAAATCACTATGAAACGGAGATTTTTCATTTATCTGACTTCCTTGGTGGCGGCTGCCACGATGCTCGTCGCATGCGGCGGGAACAAGACGAAGACGGATTCCTGCCAGAAAGAGGGTGAAGCCTGCTGCCAGGAGTTTGCCAAGAAACTGCCGATCGGCGTGCAATTGTATACCGTCCGGACAGAATTGGAGAAGGATTTTTACGGGACATTGAAGAAGGTCCGCGACCTGGGCTATGCCGGTGTCGAATTCTATGGAGAGTATTATGGACATACTCCCGTAGAGGTCAAGACCATGTGCACGGAGCTGGGATTGATTCCGTTCTCCAACCACGTCCCGTTCCAGCAGATGATGGACGACTTGGATAAAGTGATTGCAGACAATACGGTGCTCGGAGTGCAGTACATCGCGTTCCCGTACATGGACGAGGCCAGCCGTCCGGGCGTGAATCCGGAACAGTTCAAGGCGACGGTCGCCAAGATCGGCGAGGTCGGTGCGAAGGTCAAGAAGGCCGGTATCCAGCTGCTGTATCACAACCACGATTTCGAGTTTGTCAAGCTCCCTGACGGTACGGTCGGACATGACTATATCTTCTCGTCCAACGACAAGTCCAACCTCCAGGTGGAACTGGATGTCTGCTGGGCCGATTATTCCGGTTTCAAGCCGGCCGATGTGATTACGAAATATGCAGGCCGCATTCCGATCATCCATGTCAAGGACTACTATCTGGAAGGCAAACTCAGCAAAGCGCCGTATGCCCTGATCGGTACGTCGAATGACAACTCGATGAAGGATGCCGGCGGCTGGTTCGAATACCGTCCCCTCGGTGAAGGCCAGGTGGATATCCCCGCCCTCATCAAGGCTGCGATCGCCAGCGGGTCACAGTGGCTGTGCGTCGAGCAGGATGAGCCTGTCAAGGGTGCCGCCGACCGTTTCGAAGGTCTTGCCCACAGCGCCGAGTATCTCCGCAAACTGGGGTTGATGTAATTGAGATTTTGTAACCATGGTGGCAGGGAGGTCCGACCGGCTTCCCTGCCACTGTTGATTTATCGGATATGAAAGCATTGGTTATCGGCGCGACAGGCGCTGCCGGGAAAGATCTTGTCGGACAGTTGCTTGCCGATGACGCGTTCGAAAAAGTGGACATTTTCGTCCGCCGGCCGGGCGGATGGAATTCCCCGAAATTAACCACGCATCTTGTCGATTTCGACAAGCCGGAAGAATGGAAGGACCTCGTATCGGGAGATGTGCTTTTCTCCTGCCTGGGGACGACCCTGAAAGCGGCCGGGGGGCCGGCTGCCCAATGGAAAGTAGACTATACTTACCAGTATGAAGTTGCCCGGGCTGCCCGGGAAAACGGGGTTCCCAAGTATGTCCTGATTTCTTCCATCGGCGCTGATCCGCAGTCGAAGATCTTCTATGCCCGGATGAAAGGGGAACTGGAAGATGCCGTGAAACAGTTGGGATTCCCGTCCTGCTTCATCCTCCAGCCGCCTTCTTTGATCCGGAAAGGAAGTGACCGCTTCGGGGAGAAAGCGGGGGTGGCGCTGCTGAAAGCGTTCAATGCTGTCGGCTTGATGCGAAAATGGCAACCGATGCCTACGGAATCGGTTGCCAAAGCGATGATCCGGCTCTCCAAGACGGCGGGCAATGAATCAGTTACATTGACGGCACAGGAGATTCGGTTTTACATCTCCGAACCCTAGCGACGCTTTTTGCGCGGGGCGAAGGTCAGGGTCTCCTGGACAGTGCCTTTCAGGAGGTTGTGGATCGTGATGTGCAGTTTCCCGTCGCGGATATCCCCTTCGATGACCGTCGGGTATTTTTCGGGATGGGGGACGCGCTTATCCCCTTTGCCGGTGAAGCCCATCTCCGGACCGCCGCCGACGATCTGTCCCCAAGGCCGGTCTTTGGTCGGGGCGTCATACCGGTAGCAGTGTTTGTGGGCCGTGATGATCAGTTGGCATCCGGCTTTCTCCAGGAAAGGAGTCCACAAACGGGCGCAGGTGCGCTGCCAGGAGGCATAATTCGTAGTGTATTTCGGATCCGTATCGTTCGGGGCGATGTCTCCGGGATTAGCGTCTGGCCTGGAATCGAAGAGCGGGATATGGCAGAATGCGACCAGATACGGTGCAGAGGCGATTTCCCTGCGGGCCAGGGCTTCCTGCAGCCAGGCTACCTGGGCCTCCCGGTACGCTTCGCTGTTGAACAGGCCGGCGAACAGCGGGTTGGTGTCGAGTTTGTCTTCGGCAGTGTCGAGACCGATCATGGCAATGTCGCCCATCCGGACGGCAAAGTTCCGCCCCAGATCCCAGTCCCGGGAATTGCGTTCTTCCGGCTGGCGGTACATCCAGACGCGTTCCAGGTGGCGGTTGGCCATGCCCCGGGAGTCGTGGTTGCCCGGACAGAACAGATACGGGATTTCTGCCGCATAATCGGTCCGGTCAATTTCCGGTGTCAGGTAGATGCGCATCTGATCCTCAATGGTTTCCTCGGTATTGCTGGCATCTCCGTTCCAGATCACGCAGGAAGGGGCCAGCGCCGCGATTTTCTCGATGGCCCGTCCGAACGGTTCCCACTTGACATGGGTGTCGTTGATGACGCAGAAATGGGCTTTGCTCTTCCTTCCGGCCGTCGTGAAACGGTAGGTGCGGCTGTCTTCTTCATTGCCGACAATCCTCATCTTGTACCCGCCGCCGTAGTAAATCCGGTCAGCGCCGATGCGGTAATAATAGGTCGTAGCAGGTTGCAATCCGGTCAGCCGGACCTGGATGACACGGTCGCTGATTTCAGTCGTACGGTATCCGCCGCATTTGACCTTCTTGCCGTCGCTCAGGTCCGGCTTCTGCCCATAAATCACATAGCCATTCGCCAAGTCGCTGACTGCGAAAGCGACTCCCATCGAAGTCTCCGCATAATTCTGCAGCATCGGGGCGGAAATGATCAGTTTCCCATCCTTCACTTTTTCTTCATCCGGAACGGGAACTTCCGGTTGGAGGTGTTCGGCGGCTTTCAGGACGCCGCTTGTGCCGGTTGCCGCCGCCAGCAGGGCGGTACTCTTGAGGAAATCTCTTCTCTTCATGGGTGGTATGGTTATTTGTAAATATCTGACAGTGAGACTGATTTTTGGTGCGGGACAGCCGGGTCGTCTACCATGGCGTCAATGGTCCGGCCCGACTTGTCCATGACGTTTTCCTCGAGGAAACGCTTTTGCTCGGGCCAGGTCGCCAGGAAATGCCCGGCAATGTCGTGCGTATGGTCTTTGTGCCGGTAAAAGTTGTAAGGATAGCCTTTCTTGGCCAGAATCCCGGCAATCACATGGCTTCCGAACATGCCCCTCCGCCCGAAGGCCATCTTTTTGTATGCGACCGCACCGTCTGCCGTTCCGTGGAACAGCAGCTGCGGGCAGGGAGCCGTCTTGTAATCCGGAACGCCCTGGTCGGACATGATGGCGCCGGCAAAAGACATGACGCCGGTAAACTGGAATCCTTCCGGAAGCACCGCTGTCCGCGGGGTTCCGTTGCAGATCTCCCATTCACTGGAAAGGCTGATCATGGCCCCGGCGGAACTGCCCGCAATGACCATGTTCGCAGGATTGAGGCCGATCTGGCCGGCATGGTCGGCCAGGAAGCGGACCGCCGAAAACACGTCTTCCACCCCGATGTTGACGGCATGCTGCGTCTTCTTGGCGGCATCGATCAGGTGAAAGAGATCAAACCGCATCGGGATGCCCTTCAGGCCGAGCCGGTAATCGATGGAAACAACGCGGTAACCGTTGTCGTTCAAGAGTTTGAACCACGGCATGTAATACTTGTTGTTCCGTTCCCCGGAAATGAATCCGCCGCCGAAAAGGAAGAGGACAGTCGGCTTCTCGTGGCCGTTAAAGGTGGGGGAAGCCTCCGCAGACGGCTGGTACACATCTAGATACAGGTTACACGTATCACGTGTTGCATAGAGATACGTGCCTGAATAATGCTGCGCATGGACTTCCAGGAAGGCCCCCAGCGCAATCAGGATGAAAAGGAGGCGTTTCATGACTGCGGCGGTTGCGGATATTGCGCCTGTTCCGCCTCGGCCGGCTCACCGAATAAGGGTGGTTCCACATCTCCTTTCGGGTCGCAGGAGGTGAAGAGGGCCGGGGCGACGGCTGCCAGCCCCAGGGAAATGCCGACGACCCGCGCCACCTTGCCTTGCCGTTTGCGGGCAGCAAGCTGTTCTTCAAGATATTTCACTTCCGCCTCGCATTTGGGGCAGGTTCCCAGGCAGTCTCC
>CADBPH010000329.1 GCA_902796455.1 uncultured Bacteroidia bacterium | reverse complement strand
TCCGGGCACGATGTGCCGAAGCCCACGATGGTCAGGCCGATTACGAATTCGCTTACGCCGGCCTTCCTCGCAATGGAGGACGCACCTTCAACAAGCCAGTCAGCGCCCAGGACGATGAGTCCCAGGCCGACCAGCAGCCATAGTATTGTCATAATGGTTGTTCTGAATTAATGTTTTCTATCGGGAAAAAAAGCAGTGCCGAAAGAGGCTCTCTGCTAAAGCCGCAATCGGCAGATGGAAAACAGATACCTTTCAGAAAGATAGATTCCTGCCAGATGTACGAATGACTGGGCCAGGAATGGATGCAAATGACTATTGTCGATGACTTTGCCGCCTTTTACGATGCGGACGGTCGAGCGGATCTGCGGATTGATCCGCCTGCCGGATTGTACCGGTCTGATGGAAAGGGAGTTGCTGCTGTTGTTGCCGGCAAAGGTATATCCCTGCGATGCGGTAATGCAAATATCCCGGTTCCGGGGAAAATCCACTGTGCTCACGGCTTCTGCCGGCCTCCCATCGGACAGGAAGGGCAGAAGGAAAGAAAAGATGAGCACAAAGAGTTTCATGCATGCGAAGATACGAAAAAATCAGCAACCTTGTTCCGGTTCTGGTTGTTTTCACCTCATGACAAGCTTGATTTCCTGTTTTGTCATCCGGCTGATTATCCGTATCTTTACGCCAGATTAAAGATACGAGCATGATCAAGATGTATGTGATGCACACCTGCCCGGATTGCGAGTGGGTGGAAAAGCAGGTCGCGGGAAACCCTGATTTCGAGGTGATCGATATCGGGGAGCATGTGCGTAACCTGAAACACTTCCTGGACCTGCGGGACAGTCACCCGGCATTTGACGAGGCGAAGAAGATCGGAGATGTGGGCATTCCTTGCTATGTGCTGGAGGATGGTACGGTGACGCTGATGTCGAAAGATGTCGGACTGGTTCCGCGTCCGGAAAATTACGGGGAGTCTTGCCGTATCGGCGGGGGTGGATGTTGAAACAGAAGAAGAAACATAAGAAACTGCGGATCACCGAGGCAGATTTCATGCTCGCCAACCGCAGGGCAGCCCGGCTCGAGGAGATTGCCGAGCACGGCCGGCCCGTGTCCTTCCGGAAGACCGTCCATAAATCCAAGAAGATCTACGACCGGAAACGCCTGCGCGCGTCCGGATGGAAAAATCATGATAACGAACTTATATGAATGCAGACAAGATCCTCCCCGTGGCCAAGCGCCATCTGCTGCTGGCCAACGCGATCGTCTGGGGCGCACCGGGCATCAAAATCCTCGTGACCGGCATCCAATCCTACCTGGCCCTCTGGCCCTCGAAGTCCATCGTCTGGCTGGCGGTCGGGACCGTCCTGGTGCTGGCCGGTTTCGTGTGGATGTTCAACCGGATCGTGAAGAAATACGCTGACCGCATCCTGGACTTTCCCCAGCAGAAGAAATCCATCCTGGCCTTCCTTCCGGTCAAGGGATGGATTCTCGTCATCTTCATGATGTGCCTCGGAATCAGCCTGAAACACATTCCGGGCGTCCCGACGGAATTCTTCGCCTCGTTCTACTGCGGACTGGGTCCCGCACTCATCGTCGCTGCGGCGCAGTTCCTGGACAGGTGGATCAAGGCAGGGGAGGCGTAATCCGATCGTCCGCGATGAAGTTCACTGATCTCAAAGAATTGAAGGTCATTAAGAAAGACCTTGCGCCCGAGTCCGGGCAAAAGCCCGCCGCCAATCAGCCGCGTTCCCGTACCGTCATGGTCAAAAGCAAAGAGGAGGAGCATGCCCGCAACGAGGGGCTCGTGAAAGGGCAGCGCGTCCGGATGATGGACTCCAGCGATACCGCTACGATTGTCGGCTTCGGGAAAGGGTTTTATGAGCTGGAACTGGAGGGGATGGTGTTCCGTGCCGTCCGGAGCGAGTTCATCCCGATCAATCCCGATGAAGAACGGAAATTGCGTGCGGCCATTCCCGGTAAACGGGAAAAGGTCATCGAAGAACCGCTGCATGTGGAAGATCCGACGGCCGAACTGACAGTGGACCTTCATATCGAACGGATACCGGGGAGCGAGGGCGTCCCGGAATGGGCCGCCCTGGATTATCAGATGAATTATTTCCGCCAGGTACTGCGGAAGAATCTCAAACACAAAGGGAAGCGGATTGTTTTCATCCATGGCGTGGGGGACGGAGTCCTTGCTGCGGCCCTCCGCAAGGAACTGGACGAGGTATTCGCCCTGTCATGCTCCTATACCTACGGCCCGATGGGGGCGACAAATGTCACAATCCGCTGATAAAATGCATATCCTGCAGACTAAGCCTATGACAGACTGCATCATACGGGACGCATGTCCGGACGACGCTCCGTTCCTGGCCAAATGCATCATGGCCGGGATGCATTTCTATGATTTCGAAACGGACATCCCTGCGGAATCGGAGATCTATGAGCGGCTCATTGAATGTGAACGGCGGGATGATCTTCTGTATAGCTTTCGATACACCCGTGTGGCGGAAGTGGGGGGCGTTTTGGCAGGATCGCTGCTTTCCTATCCCGGAGAGATCTACCGGGAGATGCGCCACAAGACGTTCTGCGAACTTTGGCCGGATCTGGCGCGGATGGATGCGGAATCGGAGATGGAGACCGGCCCGGGAGAGTACTATCTCGATTCCCTGGCTGTCCATCCGGCATACCGCCGCAGGGGCATGGGAAAAGCCCTGCTGCTGGACGGGATCCGAAAAGGGGAGACCCTGGGGTACAACCGGGTGGCGCTGGTGGCCGACAGCGCGATGCCGCATTTGGTACGCCTTTATGAATCCATCGGTTTTGTCCCGGCCGATCATCGGCATGTATTCGGCGTCGATTTCCAGCGGATGGTTTACGAAGTGAAAGGGGAGTTTCAGCGTCCGGCTGCCCTTGGCTATGCCCATTCAAAGTTCTCTTTTCCGGCACCGACCTCGAAGTGATACTTGACGATGCCGAGATCGATCTTGCTGTAGCCGACCAGCGAGAAGAGAGACTTGGCCGCGACCTTGTGGACCGTGCTGTTTTCCTGGAGGCCGAGGTATTCCAGGTAAAACTTCTGCTGGTTGACGGCTGTGGGGGCCAGGATGGCCGCCCTGACGCCCTTGTTGAACCATTTCGGGGTGACATCACTGGCGTTGCTGATCTCCTTGACGTCCTTCACTTTATGGTCCTTTCCCTGCGTCTGCCCGTAGCCCAGGGCGATGTAGCAGCCGATCTTTTCTCCGTCAGCCAGTTCATAGGTTCCGGGAATCTTGCTGTAACTCAGTCCGGCCCAGCAGGAATTCAGTCCCAGGGTCTGGGCCAGCAGGACGAGCTGCTCCCCGTAATAACCGATCTTTTCGTCCAGATCTTCCCCCTTCTTCCCGGCCATCACCAGGTAGTTCTTCACGCCGGAGAAGGAGCCGTACGCCATCAGGCCGCTGAAGGCCTTGGGCTCGCCGGTCACGAGCTGAATGTGCAGCCCGGATTCGTTATTGATCTCCCGGATCCGGTCACGCAGGCGGGTGAGGATCTCTTCCGGAATGGGATCAGCTTTGTACTTGCGCACGGAATGCCGTGCCTCGATGGCTTCAATCAATGTCATATCATTCATTTGTTTTGTCGTAATCCAGCCGCATGATCTTCACCGGCCGTTCGCCGCCCCGGTACAGGTGGCTGCACCAGTTGACCTTCCCGGTATCGCGGAAGCCGCATTTCTCCATCACGCGACCGGAAGCAGGATTGTCCACAAAGAAATCGCACCAGAGGACCTGGAAGCCTTTCTCATGGAAGCACCAGTCCACCATCGCGCGGAGCGCCTCGGTGCAAAGTCCTTGGTCCCAGAACGGTTTCGCGATCCAGTAACCCAGTTCCGCGTCTTTTTCGCCGATGTCGATGTTGCTCTCCCCGAAGGCGTAATAACCCATGCACCCGACCGGTTCACCGGTCTCCTTCAGCTCCAGGGCCCAGGTATGTCCGTTGGAGAAGAGATTCCGGATGACACCCAGGCTTTCCGCTATGTTCTGGTGCGGCGGCCAGCCGGCACGCGGGCCCACTTCCGGGTCGCTGGCGTACTTGAAAAGGGCCTCCGCGTCGGTATCCCTCCAGGGGCGGAAACGCAGCCTCGGCGTTTCCAGGAAAATATCTCCGGTCATTCGTTAAGCAGTTGAGCGACCATCAGGTCGCGGTGGTTGATCATCATTTCGGTGATCCGGTAGCTCTCCGTTTCCTCATACTCCAGATACTTGATTCCCGTGTCATCGAACCCGATGATGTCCGCACCGGGCATGGCCAGGAGGATGGGTGAGTGGGTGACGATGATGTACTGGGAGCCTTCCCGGACCATTTCCGCGATCCGGGAGAAAAGGGAAAGCTGGCGCTGCGGGGAGAGTGCCGCCTCGGGCTCGTCCATGATGAAGAGGCCGGTCCGGGTGAAGGTTCGGATGAAATTCAGGAAACTCTCGCCGTGGGACTGCTCGTGCAGGGTCCGGTCCCCGTACATCGGTCGGCCCAGCTCCCTCTCGTATTCGATGGCCTTGGTGGAGACGTTGTAGAAACTCTCGGCCCGGAGGAAGAAACCGCCGCGTCTTCCTTTTGCGGTACCCTGGACAATCGTCAGCGCCTCGCAGAGTTCGGAGTAATCGTCGTGCGTGGAGAAGTTGTAGTTCAGCGTCCCGCCCTCGGGGTTGAACCCGTAAGCGATCGCGATGGCCTCCAGCAGTGTCGACTTCCCGGAACCGTTTTCTCCGACGAAAAAGGTCACGGGCTTGCGGAAAGCGAGCTCCTGCAGCAGGCTGATTGCGGGGACCTGTGTCAGGTAGGAGTCCGGGCTTATCTTGTCCCAGCCTATGCGTATGCGGTCGATGTACATAAGGCGTCAGCGGTTGATGAGGGGTTTGATCTCTTTCTCGAAGATATCCCTTGCAATGATCCTGTAATGCGGATGGTAGGCTTTGCCGAATGCCTCGCTGTGGTGCATGATCAACTTGCCCTCATTAACATGGGAGTCGATCATCTCGAGGTCTTCCGTTGCGTCCGGTATGTCCGGGAAATCCTTCCGGATGATCTTTTCGACCTTCTTCCACTTGGCCAACCACTGTTCCTCCGTAAGCCGTTTCCCTTCGTTTGCACTGCGGACGAACGCATCGAGGTAAGCTTCCTCACCGACCAATCCGTCCAGGACGATGCTGAGGTCAACCCGGACATAGTTACCCTTGTCTCCTGCCGGATAATACTTGATTCCGGGGGCATCATACCGGGCGCTGTCCAGGTCTTCCCGGAAGGTATCAAGTTCGGACAGGAGATAGTTTTTCGCGGACAGTGGATCCGGGATCAGGTGTCCGGGGCCGAGGTTGTCCTGGCAGAAACTCTTGTAAATGTCCTGTACGCGGGATTCGGGATAATCCTGCAACTGACGTGCGATAGCGGCCTTCTCGGATGAAGGCTGGCAACCGAGAAAAAGGAGCAGAGGGAAAACGAGGGTGAAGAGGTAATGTCTCATAAGGCTTTGCCGAGAACTGCCAGGGCGCGGCAGATGATCCGGTCGGCGTCCTGCAGCAGGTTATAAAGACCGTCCTGCGAGAGGACACCCCGCTTGAGATCGGCAGGAACCATCCCGGCCTCGTCGGCCTCGTAGTCCTCCTTCCACTCTCCGGAGGCCATGTAGTCCTTGAGCGCTTCGAGCGCGCTCTTGAAATCCTCGTATCCGCTGATGGCTTCGTCCAACTCACCCAGCACGCGGGTGGCCCCGTCAAAGCGGTTTTCCATCAGGGAGATCCTTTCAATTCTGGCTTGCTTGTCCATAATTCAATCCGTTGGTTTGGTTATCAAAAGTGTCAGCGTATCATCGTATCGCGATGCGTCCGGCAGTCAGGGCCGGCGGGGTGGCCGGCACCATGCCGGTCCGGTTACAAATTTACGGTAAATCCTGCGACCGTGCAATTGGAGATGTCGGGCTTTCTTGTTATTTTTGTAGACAGAAATCATTCAGAATGCCATGAATAGAGGAGAATTGGAAATCTGGTGGTCTTCCCTGTCCATTCCGCAGAAAGAGCGGATTGCCCGCAAGGCCCTGGCAAAAGCACCCGCGGACAGCTCCGTGGATGAATCCTTGGTGTCGTATCCGGGCTGCACCCGCTGGTGGAACGGCCTTGAGGAGGATCGGAAAATATGGATTCATGACCATTGCGTCGGCCGGCACGGATATCTGCTGAAGGATTGGGACGACGCGAACCCTTATGGGGACTGATCCGGTGGGTAAAGCCCGTCTTTTTGATCATCTGCTGGCACTCCTGGTC
>CADBPH010000328.1 GCA_902796455.1 uncultured Bacteroidia bacterium | reverse complement strand
TACGTTACGAATGGGCCGAATCCGTCGAACCAGGCGTTGTTGCGGTTGAATTCATTGCCGAACCATGCGTCCAGGCCCGGTTTGCGGTCATCCGGCTGCTGGATGTACAGGTGCAACAGGCTGGCATTGATTCCCTCGCAGAAAAAACGGTCCACCCGCTGCTTCATCAGCCGGGGATAGCGGTTGAACTGAGGGCCTCCGGCCGTGCAGGACTCTGCCCAGATCCGGTCTTTGCCGTAAATGTGGCCGCAGGACGAGGCAGCCCGGTTCTCGATGTTGCCCAGGGTCCCTTCGCTCCAGAACTCGCCGGCAATCTGGTCCGACTGGCTTCCGTACAAGAGGAATTCGCCGGGGAATCCCCAGTGGCCGTAATTCTCCAGCCAGGTTTCCATCCCGTGTTTGTGGCATTCCTCCCGGAGCCCGCCGACATAGTCATAGGCGACACGGTCTGCAATCAGCCGGCGGAGGTCCCACAGGAACCGGTCTGACTGGTCGACGCTGCCTACTACGGTGCCTTTCAGCGCAGGCAGCCAGGGGAGCGGGGAGTAGCCATAGGTTTTTTCGAATACCGCGGCCATGTCGTCCGTCCAGTTTTGGCTGCCGGTTTCGTAGCTGTCCTCCACGACAACCTTCCAGGTTTTTCTGTCCTCGGGCGGGATCCTGCGGATCAGGTCTCCGATAAACGCCTCAAAATGATCACGGATATAGCGCTTGTTGATCTTGTCCACCTCCAGGCCGGTGCCTTCTTTCACGGCCGGTGAATTCGTTACCCCCGTGGATTTCATGTAGGCGGTCAGGACCGTCCATTCTCCGGCAGGGGCCAGCCACAGAAGGCGCCCGTTATCCATCCGGGGGGTCAGATCGATGACTTGGGACGGATCCACGTAATAACGCCGGTCCCCGCTTTCCGCGGGCGTATCCCACATGTAGTAGTCCCACATCGGGAGGGGATCCTGGAAAACTTTTGCCAGCGACTTGTCCACATACCGTTCCACGGCAGGAATCTCCGACAGTGTAAGGACGATGTCCTTTTTCGGCGGTTTGTCGATGTAGAGGGTATAACTCCCGGCAGGGCTCTCCGGAAGCGATTCGACCCAGGGGGCGAAGGGCTTGAATCCGGTGTTCAGGCTGGCATTATGCCTGTCATAGGTAAAGGAGGCCAGTTCCTGCCCGTTATCGTTGACGAGGTGGACCGGTGTCCTCACCGTGCCGTCACATTGCAGGGTCAGGGTTCTGGCGGTGAATGGGGAATCCGGTTTCAGGGTAATCTGCAAAACCCCATTTTCCCCACCCGGAATCCTCCAGGACTGGGATTTCCCTTGGATACGGGGATAGGCCACCATGGAGATGATCCTCTCCGGTGGAGCCTCGGGCATGAACAGATGGATCAGACGGCCGTCAGCGGTGAGATGCTGTTCCTCGAACTCCACGTATTTCATGCTTTGTTCCGGCGTGATCCAGGGCCCGCCGGACTGGCTCCATCCCGGACAGTTGAACATGCCGATTTCGATTCCCAGGTCTCCGGCTGTCTTCATGGCCTGGCGGGTGATGTCCAGCCATTCATCAGAGAAGAGTTTGACCGACCCGTAGGGGAAGTTGCCGGTAGACTGGTTGCCGATGAAAGCGCGGTTGATCCCGACCTTTTTCATCGCTTCCAAGTCCTTGATGACGCCGTCCTTGGAAATGTTGTTGTTGATCCAATACCAGTATACTCCGATCTGAACGGAGTCCGGCGGGGTGCGGAATCCCTCCTCCAATTGACGCAACGATGGGAACGGATTCTGCGAAAGGACAGTCGTGGGGAGGAAGAGGGCCAGTGCGGAAAGCAGTCGCAGCAGCCTCTGGATCGTCATTTTTTCCATTTGGGGAATGTGGCTTGGCAGGAATGGATAAAAGGCTGACCAAAAAGATCTTTGGCCAGCCTCTTGTTGATTTCAAAAGGAATTATTTGGCAGAGACGATGCCGCTGAGTTTTTCGTACAGGGCGTCGACCTTGTCGAACATTTCCTTGCGCAGTGCAGTGAAGTAGGCGGCCTTCTTGCCCTCTACCTTGGCGTTGGCTTTGTCTTTCATTTCGTTGTACAGATCGACAGCCTCTTCCAGGACGGCGGCGACTTTGTCGTCAGCCTTGTCCGGATTGAGGGAAACGAAGAGGGTGCAGTCGTCTACGAATTCACCGATGAAATACTCAACGTCTTTCTTGAAGTCTCTTAAATTCATATCGTTTTGAATTAATTCAGTGCAAAGATACAACTTTTTTCAGATTCTTCGTCGCTTCGCGACTCAGAATGACAAAACGCGTGTTCTTATGAGCATTCTTCTTGTCATCCTGAAGGATCTATTTCAATTCCACCGAAAGCCCCGTTATTCCCACGTTTCTTCCTGGGCAGATCCGTAACCTGACCGGCTTGGTCCGGGTATTCCCGCTGACTTCCTCCCAGGTGTTGGACTGGTTTACCTGATCTTGATCTCGTACCAGACGGTCTTGTACTGCGGACCGATTTCGAGCAGGGCGCAGCCATCCTCCGCCTTTTTCACGGGGACCCGT
>CADBPH010000327.1 GCA_902796455.1 uncultured Bacteroidia bacterium | reverse complement strand
GTGCGGTTATGACCGTTGGAACAGAATGCTGCTCCGTCCGGTAACCCAATAATCCAGAAATCTTATTGATTATGCGTCTGCTTCCCAGCCTTTTGTTCCTGGCTGTTGCTGTTTCATGCACCCAGCCTTCGCTTACCCCGCATACGCGTGGAATCGGTGTCTATCCCGGTGATCCGGATGAATCTTTTGCCCCGCAGCTTGTTCCCGGCGGCAATGACGTCCGCAACCTGGCGCTTTGCCGTGCGGCGAAACATTCTTCCAGTTATGATTATTGCCTTACGGCACAGCTGGTTACCGATGGAATCCTGTCTGAAGGGGCGGCTCCCTGGCTGGAGGTCCTCGTAGACGGGGAACCCCTTCCCAAACCGGACCGGGAGATCCCGCTGGACGGCCGTCCGGAAAGCAAGGTCGAACTGAAGGGAGAGGCGCCTGTCGTTGAACTGCGTTTTCACCGGATGCCGTTTGAAGCGGACCGGGTCGAGGTCGTATGCAATCCGCCGCTTCCGAAGGAGGCGGCTTATGCCGTGGAACGGAAGGATGGCCCGGATGCAACGATCTTCCGGATCCGTTTCTCCAATCCTTCGGCCGGCGTGATCCGGCTTCGCAATGTCCGGTTCTACCAGGGGGAAAGGCTGCTGGATGTGCTTCCCAGCAATTATTTCCACAGTGCCTGGAAAAGTGCGGGCGCCGAAAAAGAATGGGTCAGCGTTGACTTGGGTGCGGTATCCCGCCTGGACAGGGCCGTCTTCCATTGGCAGAATCCGCCGGTATCCGGCGTGCTGCAAGTGTCCAGCGACGCGGAAAACTGGAAAGACATTGTCCGGATTCCCGAGGGCGGTGATTTCGGAGAAATCGCTTTCCGGAAGGTCCGGGGGCGGTATCTCCGGGCTTGCCTGGACCGGACGGCAGACG
This sequence comes from uncultured Bacteroidia bacterium, assembly GCA_902796455.1. Taxonomy (GTDB): domain Bacteria; phylum Bacteroidota; class Bacteroidia; order Bacteroidales; family UBA932; genus Cryptobacteroides. The sequence goes on along the minus strand of CADBPH010000327.1, from coordinate 4,633 downwards.
GAAAGCCGTTCGAGTTGAAAGAGTGGGAGGTATATGGCCGGGGCGGCGTTTCGGTGCAGGAAAAACCGGCTTCCGGACAGTCCGGGAACCGGCATCCTTTGTCCGGAGGCCATTGGCGCGTGCAGCGTGCTTCCGAGGTGCAGGCGGACGGGAAATCCTTGTCCATGCCGGGCGCTGACGGGCAGGGCTGGATGGTCGCTACCGTGCCGGGCACCGTTCTTTCCAGCTATGTGAACGCGGGGGCTGTCCCGGATATGAAATTTGCTGACAACCAGAATTTTATATCAGAATCGTTTTTCCGCTCCGATTTCTGGTACCGGAATACCTTCGAGGCCCGGCCGGACAAGGAGCGGCACTATCTGCACTTCGACGGAATCAACTGGAAGGCAGCGGTCTGGATGAACGGGACGTACCTCGGCATGATCGACGGTGCGTTCCGTGAAGGCGAGTTCGATGTGACGGGAATCCTCAAGGACGGACGGAATGACCTGGCAGTCAAGGTGATCAAGAACGACCATTTCGGGGCAGTCAAAGAGCCCGACGCCTATTCTTCCCGTTTGAACGGCGGGGTCCTGGGCCGGGATAATCCGACGATGCATGCCTCGATCGGCTGGGATTGGATTCCGACGGTCCGGGGCCGGAATGCCGGAATCTGGGACGACGTTTACCTGGCCTACAAAGGGGCTGTTTCCGTAAAGGATCCCTTTGTCCGGACCGAACTTCCGCTTCCGGATACGACCCGTGCAACCGTTTTTCCGGAGGTGACCCTGGTCAACCACGCGGACCGGACGGTTTCCGGTGTTTTGAAGGGCTCGTTCGGCGACCATGTCTTTTCCGTGGAGGCGACACTCTCTCCTGGAGAATCCCGTCCGGTCCGGCTGGACCCTTTCCGGCTGGATCATCCGAAACTCTGGTGGCCGGTCGGTTACGGGAAGCAGAATCTGTACGCGGCCGCTTTCTCCTTCGAGGAGGGCGGGCAGGTTTCCGACAGCGTGTCTTTCCGCTGCGGCGTGCGCCAGATGTCATATTCCATTGATCCGTATACCCCTACGCCAGGTCTGCGTCCGGGAAGTTACCCGGACAGTCCGGAGCGTCTGACGCTGTATGTGAACGGCCGCCGGTTCGTCGGATTCGGCGGGAACTGGGGTTTCCCCGAGTTCATGCTGAATTATCGCGCCAGGGAGTACGACATCGCGGTCAAGTACCATGCGGACATGCATTTTACCATGATCCGCAACTGGGTCGGACAGACCGGGGACCGGGAGTTCTACGAGGCCTGCGACCGGTATGGGGTGATGGTCTGGCAGGATTTCTGGCTGGCCAATCCCTATGACGGGCCGGACCCGGCGGATCCCGGTCGATTCAATGCGATTTCCACGGAGTATCTGCGCCGGATCAGGAATCACCCGTCCATTGCGCTCTACGTGGGACGCAACGAGGGGAATCCTCCTGTGGAAATCAATGATTATCTGAAAGAAACGATTGCCGAAGAGCATCCGGGGATGTACTATATCCCGCACTCGGCCGCTAACATCGTCAGCGGAGGCGGTCCCTACAATGCACTGACAGCGCGGGAGTATTACCGGCTGTTCGGACATGACAAGATGCACAGCGAGCGGGGCATGCCGAATGTCATGAATTATGAGAATCTGGTCCGTACTTTCGGGGAAGCCGGCGTCGAACCGTTCAGCAGTATCGCGCATCCGAACCCCCTGTACGGCTTGCATAATTATAACCTGGGCAGTGTCCCCGGGGCTGCGGCCGCCCAGCGTGCGGAGAGTTTCAACCAGATTATCGAGAAAGCTTTCGGGAAGCCCGCCAATGCCCGGGAATTTGCCGATTGGGCCCAATGGCTCAATTATGAAGGCTACAGGGCCATGTTCGAGAGCCGCAGTGAGCAGCGGCGGGGGCTCCTCCTTTGGATGAGCCATCCGACCTGGCCGTCCCTGGTCTGGCAGACATATGATTATTATCTCGAACCGACTGCTGCCTATTTCGGTTGCAAGAAAGCATGCGAACCCCTTCATATCCTGTGGAATCCGGTGTTGGATTCGGTGGCTGTCGTGAATCTGCATGCTCCGGCGCAAAGCGGACTGACGGCGAAAGCCTCGCTGCTGAACATGGATGGCTCCGTGGCATGGAGCCGGTCCTGCCGGCTGGATATCCTGCCGGATGAGACCCGAACCCTTTTCCCGCCCGAGCGCCCCGATGCGTTGTCTGAAGTTTATTTCCTTCAGCTGGAACTAACAGATAACCAGGGAAATATCGTTTCGGATAATTTTTACTGGCAGGGAAAGGAGGAAGGGAATCTCCGTCCGCTCCGGCAATTGCCGCAGACCCGGGTCAAGGCATCTGCGACCCGGCGGCTCGATGCGGAAGAAGTCGTTTTCGAGGTAACCGTTTCCAATGACAGTCCCACTCCCGCACTGATGCTCCGCGTGAAAGCGGTGGATCGTGCGACGGACGATTTAATCCTGCCGGTATTCTACTCGGACAATTATTTCTTCCTGATGCCGGGGGCTTCCCGGACGATGACGGTGAAGGTCCGCCGGGAAGATTGTGCCGGGACTCCGTGTTTGGAAATCAGCGGCTTCAATGTCCCGGTAACCCAGGTGCGTTAAAGGGGTCAGGGGAGCAGAAGCGAACGTAATTGGCCGACGGTATCGACAAGGCGGACAGATGCTTCGTTTGTCGATGCGATCTCTTCCAGGGCCTCCCGGCTCCGGTATCCCCAGGTGACGCCGATGGCGCTGATCCCTCCGTTCAAGGCGGTTTTCATGTCTGTCGGGGAGTCCCCGGCCAGGACGGTGTCCGCTTTGGGCGAGCCGGTTTTCTCCAGCACGGTATGGACGATGGCGGGATCCGGCTTGAGCGGCCAGCCTTCCCGGTTGCCCAATACGGCGGCGAAAGGAATGTCCGGGAAAAACCGCCGGATCAGGAAATCCGTCCCTTCCTGGAATTTGTTGGAGGTGACGGCCATCCGGACTCCTTCCCGGTGCAGGTCCGCGAGCAGTTGCGGGATGCCGGCATAGGGGCGGGTTTTCACGTCGATATGGTCGGAATACCAGGTTTTGAAATCGGCGAGGCATGCATCAATCAGGCCCCCGTCTTCCCGGCAGTCTGCCGGCAGGGCCCGGGTGACCAGGTTTCGGACACCGTGTCCCACCATCTGCGCATAGGCCTGCCTGTCGTGGAGCGGGAATCCGCGGCGGGAGAGGGCATGGTTGACGGCATCGCCCAGGTCGTCCAGGGTGTCGAGCAGGGTCCCGTCGAGATCGAAGAGGACCGTTTGGTATGAAGGTTTGCTTTGCATGGGCGCAAAGGTAGTGTTTCCATTTAAAAAAACGGACGCGGATTTCCGAATCCCGGAAAAAAACTGTTTTTTTGCAGTCGTTTCAATACACGAATTCATTTGCAGGATCCTTTTTTCACCCGGACGATTCTCCGCTGGTATGCGGAAGAGGGGCGTGACCTTCCATGGCGGCGCACGCGGGATCCCTATGCCGTATGGCTCAGCGAAATCATTCTGCAGCAGACCCGTATCGCGCAGGGAACGGCATATTGGGAGCGCTTCATGCAGCGTTTCCCGGATGTTTTCTCGCTGGCTGCGGCGGATGAAGATGCGGTGTTGCGTCTGTGGGAAGGTTTGGGCTATTACAGCCGTGCCCGGAATTTGCTTGCGGCCGCGCGCCAGATTGCGGCCCTGGGATCTTTCCCGGATACGCTGGAAGGGATCCGCGCTCTGAAAGGTGTAGGGGATTATACGGCGGCGGCCATCGGTTCCATTGCATTCGGAATCGATGCGGCCGTGGTGGACGGGAATGTCTACCGGGTCTTATCCCGGTATTTCGGAATCGAGACGCCGGTGGGGTCTGCTGCTGCGAAAAAGGAATTCACGCAGTTGGCGCAGTCGCTGCTTCCGAAAGGGCAAGCTGCCGATTTCAACCAGGGAATGATGGATTTCGGTGCGATGCAGTGTACGCCTGCCGCCCCCTCTTGCAGCGATTGCCCGTTGTCTTCATCCTGCCAGGCTTTCCGCCTGGGACAGGTCGATCGTTTTCCCCTCAAAAAGTCGGCTCCGGCAGTCCGGACGCGGTATTTCTCTTATATTTATGTCCGCTGCCAGGGAATGACGGCTTTTCGGCGCCGTCCGTCGGGTGACATCTGGGAAGGCCTGTGGGAACCGCTTTTCTTCGAGCACGGGTCGGAACAGGATCGCGGGCAGTTCCCGGATTGGGTCGATGCCGGTGCTTTGACCGTCCTGAAGAAAGAGGTGCGTCATGTCCTGACCCATCAGGTAATATGGGCTGATTTTTATGTGTGGACGGTTTCCGGTAGGGTGGATTTGCCGGCGGATTACCAGTGGGTACGGGAGTCGGAGCGGGATCAGTATGGGAAACCGAAGTTGGTGATGAAGTTGCTGTCCGCTCTGTAACACGGTATTACATCGGTTTTCTTTCGGGAGCAGGTGTCTTCCGCGATAAAAAACAGGCCGGAAAATTTGTGCGGAAATGTTTTTTCCGTATATTTGCAATCCGATTCAAACAGGGGCGTAGCTCAGCTGGTTTAGAGCGCTTCAGTCACATTGAAGAGGTCATCGGTTCGAACCCGATCGTCCCTACTGTCTGTTATT
>CADBPH010000326.1 GCA_902796455.1 uncultured Bacteroidia bacterium | reverse complement strand
TGGATATTGAGCTTCTCAATACAAGGAATAAAATGAAAAAATTGAAAGTAAGCCTGTTCGTCAAGGTTCTCATTGCGATTGTCTGTGGTGCGTTGCTCGGCCTGTTTGCGCCGGAATTCATCGTCCGCATCCTGAAAACATTCAATGTGTTGTTCGCCCAAATCCTGAAATTCATCATTCCTTTGCTGGTTTTGGGCCTGGTGACGCCGGCAATCGCCAACGTGGGGAAAGGAGCCGGGAAAATGCTCCTTTGGGTTGTCGCCATTGCTTACGTGTCGACCTTGTGCGCAGGATTTTTCGCCTATTCAAGCGGTTCCCTGCTCTTCCCGCATTATCTGGAGCCGGGGGAACTGTCGCCCGATACGGTTGCGGCAAAAGAATTCAAGCCGTATTTTGACATGAAAATCGTGCCGCTCTGCGACATCCTGACGGCGCTGCTTCTCTCCTTCATGGTCGGATTGGGGATTGTCTATACGGGTTCCGGCGCCCTGAAAAAAGGGGTCGAACAATTTGGCGACATTATCAAAATGACCATGGAAAAAGTGATCATTCCGCTGCTCCCCTGGTACATCTTCTCCATGATATGCGAGATGAGCGCCAAAGGCGTGATCGGGGTCGTGATCGGCGCCGGAGCGAAAATCATCCTGACCGGCGTGATCCTGTCCCTTATTTTCCTCTTCCTACAATATCTTATCGCCGGGCTGATTGCCGGCAAGAACCCGCTGAAATGCCTCTGGAACATGGTTCCGGCTTATCTGACTGCCTTCTCCATCTGTTCTTCCTCCGCGGTTATCCCGGTGACGACGGCCTGCACGCGGAAGAACGGGGTGAGCGAGGACATCGCCGACTTTACGATTCCGCTTTGTTCGAACGTGCACATGTGCGGATCCACGATTAAACTGGCGGCAACGGCGACGGCGGTCGCGTACATCACCGGATCTCCCCTTTCCCTTGCGATGTATGCCCATTTCGTCCTGATGCAGGGAATCGTGACCATTGCTTCTCCCGGCGTGATGGGCGGGGTGCTGATGGCTTCTCTGGGCTTGATGGAAAGCATCCTGCTGTTCTCTCCCGAGCAGACCGCCCTGGTCATGACCATCTACCTTGCGCTGGACGGATACGGCCCGGGCTGCAATGTGACCGGCGACGGAGCGATTGCCTTGGTCCTCGAGCGCTTTTTCGGGAAAAAACAAGAAAACACGGAAATCGTAAACAGCTAATAATAAATACCATGCGCCACAGTAAACTCCTTCTTCTTTTCCTGTTGTTGCTGGCACTGCCGGTGCAGGCTAAAAAAAAGTATACGGACGCCTTGTCGCTGACCGTCGTCGGTAAATTCCTGCCGACTGCGCATCCTTGGGACCGGATGGATCCCGTAGAAGGAATGACACCGGGGGTGCTCCGGCAGGCCCGCCAGAGCAACGGCCTGGCGGTGGCGTTCAAGACAGACTCTCCGACAATCGGCATCCGCTCGGCTTGGCGCAGGGCCGGCGAGGGGGTAAGCATCGGCCTGATTTCTCTCCGCGGATTTGATTTGTACATCAAGAAGGACGGGCAGTGGCTCTGGGCGGGAAACGGCTATGCGAAAGACGATACGCCCGGCGTGCGGACCGAGGTGCCCCTGCTGAGCGAAAGCGGGAATGGGGTGAAGGAATGCATGATATACCTTCCGCTGTATTCGGAAATTGAATCGTTGGAGATTGTTACGGAAGAGGATGCCTGGATTTCCCCCGGCACCTATCCTTTCAAGGGCCGGATCGCCGTTTTCGGCTCGTCCTATACCCAGGGATCCGGCGCAGGGCGCTGCGGCATGGCATGGACCTCTCAACTGAGCCGGAAAACCGGATATAATTTCATCAACCTGGGATTCAGCGGCAATTCCAAACTGCAGGCGTATTTCGCCCATGCCCTTGCCCGGGCAGAGGATGTCGATGCGTATCTTTTCGATGGCTTTTCCAATCCGTCGGCGGACATGATCCGGGAGCGCCTGGAGCCGTTCATCCAGATCATTCGGGAAGCCAGGCCGGGCGTTCCGCTTATTTTCCTGAATACCTTGTACCGGGAAAAGCGCAATTTCAATGCAACGATCGACCGCAACGAACAGAACAGAATGGATGTGGCGGACGAAATGATGCGCCAGATGGTCCGGAAATACCCGGATGTCTATTGGATTACGACCATGAATGCGACTTCGCCCGACCACGAAACGACGTCAGACGGGTCCCATCCGAACAGCTATGGTTACACCCTCTGGGCCGAATCCATCAAGGAACCCGTCGTGGAAATCCTTGAAAAATATAAGATTGCGCAATCCCCCCAGGCGGTTGCACCGGTTTCCATCCCGCGCCGGGCCCTGCCGGACTACCGGATTGTTTATGCTGCGGAGGCGGATCCGGAAATCGGCGCAGACGCAGCGGCGCGTCTCCGGGAGCGGATCCATGCCGTCACGGGGATGAACCTTTCCGTCGTCCCGGATACGGAGGCTCCGGCAGACAAAGAGATTCTGGTCGGGGAAACGAATCGTCCCGAATCAGCGGCGCTCTCCCTCCCGGGTCCCTTCGCTTATGCTTCTGCGGTCCAAGGGGAAAAATTGCTCGTCAAAGCAGGTGGAGCATGGGCACTGGACCGGATGCTCCCGGTATTGGAAGCACAGCTGAAAAAAAGCCGTATTCCGGCGAATTTCCGCCGGGAAGGAACGGTGGAGGGGGACAACTTGTTTCCGCGCGAAAAAGGGGTGAATCTCCGCATTCTCGACGACAATATCTGGCAGTATGATGCCGCGTACAGCCCGGCGGAATGGTGGAAAGCGGGCCTGGAATGCACCAACAAAGTCCGGGGGCCGCAATTCGCGCAGCTTCTCCGGGCCTATATGCCCGACGTGGCGTCTTTCCAGGAAGTGTCCAATCCGATGAAGGCAGTCTGGGACCCCCTGTTTGCGCAGTATGGTTATGAGGAGGCGTTCAAGGTTCCGGAGGGCGGCGTCAACTTCACGCCGATTTATTACCGCCCGGAAACCGTTGAATTACTGGATGCCGGCTACGTTCCCTTTACTCCCGAGAAATGGAACAACGGCAAGACAAAGTCTTTCTCCTGGGCCGTCTGCCGCCTGAAAGCGAATCAGCGCGCCTTCCTGCTCGTCAGCACCCATCTTTGGTGGAAATCCGAAAAAGCGGCGCCGGGCAGCGACCAGGCCCGCGCGGAGCAGGCCCGGCGGATTATCGCGGCGGTGGACAGCCTGAAAGCGAAATATGATGTCCCGGTCTTCGTGGTGGGGGACCTGAATGCGAATGAGTCCAAGCCTGCCATTCAGGCGTTCAAGGCAAAAGGATATCAATCCTGTGCGGAACTGGCGACTCATTTGACGGACGGGACGAACGGGCATCACCCATGCGGTCCGCATGCTCCCGGAATCCGAAAAGGAATGGACCTGACGCGCGACATGGCAATCGACCACTTGCTTCTCTATGACCGGAAACAAGTGGAAATCAGGAATTTCATTTGCGAAAAATCGCTGTTCACCATCCAGATAACGGACCATTGTCCCAATATCCTGGACGTCGTCTTGTAAGGGATTAAACGTTGAACAGGAAGTGCATGATGTCGCCGTCCTGGACGACGTACTCCTTCCCTTCCGTCGCGAGTTTTCCGGCAGCACGGACGGCCGCTTCTGAGCGGTACTGAACAAAATCCTCGTATTTGATGACTTCCGCACGGATGAAGCCCCGCTCGAAGTCGGTATGGATTGCACCGGCCGCCTTCGGGGCTTTGTCGCCCTTGCGGATGGTCCAGGCGCGGCACTCGTCCGCCCCGGCGGTGAAGAAGGTCAATAAACCGAGCAAATGGTATGCGCCCTGGATCAGGCGGACCACGCCGGATTCTTGCAGGCCCAGTTCTTCCAGGAACATCTGCCGGTCTTCATAGTCTTCGATTTCCGCAATTTCCGCTTCGGTTTTCGCGGCAATTACCAGGATTTCAGCCTGTTCATCCTTGACGGCCTCGCGGACGGCATCCACATAGGCATTGCCGCTCGCCGCCGAAGCCTCGTCCACATTGCAGACATACAGGACCGGTTTGTTGGTCAGCAGGAACAGGTTCTTGGCCATCGCCTCTTCGTCCGGGTTGAGGAGTTCCACGGTCCGGCAGGATTTTCCGGCGAGCAGCGCGGCGCGGTAACGTTCCAGCAAATCGACCAGCTTCTTGGCTTCCTTGTCTCCGCCCGTCGTGGCTTGCTTGACCGATTTGGCCAGCCGGGATTCAACAGTCTCCAAATCTTTTATTTGCAGCTCCGTATCCACAATTTCCTTGTCGCGGACCGGGTCGATGGATCCGTCCACATGGATAATGTTTCCGTCGTCGAAACAGCGGAGGACATGCAGGATGGCATCGGTTTCCCGGATATTCGCAAGGAATTGGTTTCCCAACCCTTCCCCTTTGCTGGCCCCTTTGACAAGACCGGCGATATCCACGATGTCGACCGTGGCCGGCACGACGCTGCGCGGCTGGCAAATTTCCGTCAACACTTCCAACCGTTTATCGGGAACATTGGTGGAGCCCAAGTTGGGTTCGATCGTACAGAAAGGGAAATTGGCGCTTTGGGCCTTTCCGGAACTGATACAATTGAACAACGTAGATTTACCGACATTGGGAAGCCCCACGATACCGCATTTGAGTGACATTTTTCAACTGTTTTATTGCCTGCAAAGTTAAATCTTTCTCTGCATATTGCTGATAAAAAACAGAGATTTCACGTTTTTTAATGTCGTTATGCGTAGAAATCCTTTTCTTGCAGACAGGTTCCGGCCCTTGCCGGACCGGGGCGGCACGCCTGCCGCAACATAGGGTTGAAGTAGAATGAAGGAATTTGTTTGTGCATTGGCGGCAGGCTTGCTGGCCCTTTTTCCCGGAAGGGCCGTTCCGGACGGGGAAGCGCTGCAGGAACGGATCCTGTTCTGGAATCTGGAAAACTTTTTCGATTACCACGACGGGGGCGGAGGGGAATCAGACCGGGCTTTTTCCTCCCGCGGCGAGCGGCATTGGACCCGGAGGCGCTTCTATGCCAAATGCAACGCGGTCGCAAAGACGGTCTTGTGGGTGGCTTCGCGGCACGGCGGGCTTCCGGACGTTATCGCCCTGGCGGAGGTAGAGAACCGTTTCGTGCTGCGGAAACTGCTGGAAGAGACGCCGTTGCGCAAATGCGACTACCGCATCCTGCATTTCGATTCTCCGGATCCGCGCGGCATCGATGTCGCCTTGCTGTACCGGGAACAGGTGTTTGCGGTGGAATCCGCCCGCCCCGTCCGCGTACAGGGAATCGGTCCGGGAGGGGATACCCTCCGCACGCGGGATATCCTGTCGGCCGTCCTGCAGCGGAAAGCGTCGGGAAGGCGCGTGGCCTTGCTGGTCAATCACCATCCTTCGAAATACGGCGGCGGGGAATCCGGATGGAAACGCCGGGTCGCAGCGGACCAGCTGCGCCGTACGCGCGACTCCCTGCTGTCGGCTGGCGTGAGGGATATCGTTGCCATGGGGGATTTCAACGACACCCCCGAAAATCCCCTGTTCCGGATATTGACAGATTCCGGCGGCTTT
>CADBPH010000325.1 GCA_902796455.1 uncultured Bacteroidia bacterium | reverse complement strand
GAAGACGTCCGCGCTGCCCGGGCGGACTACATTTTCATGCACTGCCATGATGTGAAAATCAAGAACTTCCAGCTCGACGGAAACTATTCCTTCCAGTGGAGCCGGAACGTGGAAATCCACGACTCCGTCCTCAATACCAAAGATGCATTCTGGGAGACGGACAATGTCTCCGTGTATGACAGCGTCATCAACGGAGAGTTCCTCGGATGGCACTCCCGCGGACTGAAACTGGTCCGCTGCCACATCACGGGCGGCCAGCCGCTCTGCTATGCGGAAGACCTGGTCCTCGAAGACTGCACTTTCGGTGAGGATGCCAACCTCGCCCTGGAGTATTCCTCGGTCCAGGCGACCATCCGCGGACATGTTTCTTCCGTAAAGAACCCGAAGACCGGTTTCATCCGGGCCGGAAGCATCGGCGAGATTATCCTCGACGGCAACATCAAGGCCCCCGGAGACTGCCGGATCGAACAGACAGGCGTATAACCCCCTATCCCGCTGCATCATGGACCACTGCCCCTTCGACTTTGAAACCATCGTTCCCCGCCGGGGAAGCGGCGCCTACAAATGGGACGCACAGCCTCCTGTCCAGGGCCTTGAAGAAGGCGCCGACATCATCCCCATGTGGGTGGCGGACATGGACTTCCGGACAGCGCCCTGCATCATCGATGCCCTGCAGCGCCGCGTCGGGCACGGGGTTTTCGGCTATACACAAGTCCCCGGATCGTATTATCAAGCTGTAAGAGACTGGTTTTCCAGGCGCCACGGCTGGGTCATCGACCCCTCCTGGATCCTCTACACCTCCGGAGTCGTCCCGGCTATTTCCGCAACGATCAAGGCACTCACGGTCCCTGGCGACCAAGTCATTGTCCAGACGCCCGTCTACAACTGCTTCTTCTCTTCGATCCGGAACAACGGCTGTGTCCGCACCGAAAGTCCGCTCTTGTATGAGAACCATACTTACCGGATGGATTTCGAGGACCTGGAGCGCAAATGTGCCGATCCCAAAGCGAAAATCCTGCTGCTCTGCAACCCCCACAACCCGGCCGGACGGGTTTGGACGCAGGAAGAGCTTGCCCGCACCGGCGAAATCTGCCGGCGTCACGGGGTGATTGTCGTCAGCGATGAAATCCACTGCGAACTCACCCTTCCCGGGCACACTTTCACGCCGTTTGCCGCCGCCAGCAAGGAGAACCAGGGCTGCAGCATCACGCTCAATTCCCCCAGCAAATCCTTCAATACGGCCGGTCTCCAAATTGCCAACATAATCACGGACAATTCCAGTTGGCGGGAGCGCATCGACCGGGCCATCAACATCAACGAGGTCTGCGATGTCAATCCGTTCGGCGTCATTGCCCTGCAGGCAGCCTATTCCCCGGAGGGAGAAGCCTGGCTGGAAGCACTGCGCGACAGGATCTACAAAAACTACCTGATCCTCAAGGACTTGTTCGAGAAGGAGGCGCCGGATTTCCCCCTGTGCCGGCTTGAAGGAACTTATCTGGTCTGGGTGGACTGTTCCGCCCTCGGCGACATCGCCTCCGAAGCGGTTGAGAAAAGCCTGATCGAGCGGGAACGGGTCTGGATCAATGCCGGTTCGATGTACGGACAGGAAGGATTCATCCGCATCAACATTGCCTGCCCGGAAACGTTGCTCCGGGAAGGGACACGGCGGATTATCCGCGGTCTGAACCGATTGCTACAAAATAAATAACGGAGAAGGGACCTGGCGCGGGAGGGCACGCAGCTGCACTTCCCCAGCCGGGACGCCCAATTCGTCCAAGGCACGCCGGGCCGAGGCAAGCGCCAGGTCCGGCGTATTGTTGTTCTCGCTCAGGTGGCAGAGGAAGAGATTCCGCAGCCCGTCATGATAGAACCGGCGGATGGCCGCCGCGCAGGCGTCGTTGCTCAGATGCCCGTTTCCGGTGCAGATCCGCATTTTGAGCTCATGGGGATAAGGGCCGCCCATCAGCATGTCCATGTCATAATTGGACTCGATGACCACCGTATCCGCCAGGGAGGCGAATCGGAGCGCTTCCTCGGTCATAGAACCGATATCGGTCATGATCACGAATTTATGGCCGTCCAACAGGATGGCATACCCGACAGTCCGCGTGGCATCGTGGGGGACTTCGAAATACCGGACATGCGCTCCGGCCACCTCATTCCACTCCCCTTCGACCAGATCCTGGCGGCAACCGGAGATATATGGAGCCGTGAACGTATGGTATGCCAGGGCACGGTGCAACTCGGGCATGGCATGGACCGGCTTGCCCAGCCGCTTGCACAAAGCGCCCAGATGACGGATGTGGTCCAGGTGGTCATGCGTGACCAGGACATCCGAAAAGGCATTGAAATCCAATCCCCTGGAAAGCAGGACGGCCTTCATCCGGCGCAGGCTCACCCCGGCGTCGACCAGAAGGCCCTTGTGCCCCTCGGGGCCGTCTGAAGAGAGATAATAGCAATTGCCGCAGCTTCCGCTGGAAAAACTCATGAACCGGATCATCCCTTACCTCCCCTCCTGCTCTGTTTCGCAGTATTTGCTGATGACGCCATAGGCGTCCTGCACGCCCAACTCACCGGCATGCGAGAGATCGATGCACCCTTTCTCTTTGTCTTTCAGATAAATCAGCACAAGGCCGCGGTTGAAGTATGCATCCCCCATGTAAGGATACAGGCGGATGGCTTCGGAATAACTGCCGATGGCCTCAACCAACATGGAAGAAAGGCAGTACAAGTTCCCGAGATTGAAATGGATATAGGGAATCTCCGGTGCGATGGCCAGGGCGGCGGCCATGTCGTCAATCGCTTCGGAATAATCGTACGTCCGGCTCACCTGGTCCTTGACACGGGCCCGGGTCGTTCCCTGGTCATCCATGGTCAAGGTCTGCACGTTGTTCTCGATGGAGGAGATGAAATCGATCATTTCGGACCGGAGCACACCCCGGTTCATCAGGTAGAAGGCCGTGTAATAGGGATCATACTTGCCGGAAGGCGTACCCGCAGCGGCCTGGTCATAATAGGACAGCGCAGAGTTGAACTGTTTTTCATTCACCTCTGAAAGCGCCTTCAGGAAGGCGACACGCTGGGGAGACAACTTCTCCCGGGATGTTCCGGCATAGACCGGATCGCCCCCGTACAGGATTTGCCTGGTCGCCTCGGGGGATGGTGCCGCAACCGAGTCCGCATTCGTGATGCGCAAGGCGATCGGAGAAGTATTGATGAAATTGTCCACCAAAACATTCTCGTACCGGTTGCTCAATGCATAATTCTCATTGTCCCGCGTCCGGGCCAGGACAAACTTGTAGAGCGGTTTGAGACGGATGTCGATATCGCGGTGCTGCAGGAGTTCATCATTGAAATCTTTCTTGGCGAACTCCGCATCCAGCGCCAGGAGGGAGCTGTATTTCTTCGTCGTATCGGCGAAGGAACCTTCCGCCTCCCCGCTGTTTTTCTGACGGTACTCCCGGACCTTGGCCTGGGCCGTCTCATAGTCGCGTTTGGAGGCGGCACGCATGCCCAGTTGGTTCTCCACATAGGAGCGGTTCATGTACGCCTTCGCAAAATCGGGATACAGCGAAATCGCCATGTCATAGTCCTCCAGGGCATCCTGCCACCGTTCCATCTGGACAAAATAGGAGGCCCGGTTATAGTAGGCCAGCACATTGCCCGGATTGATGTTGATTACCCGGTCCATATCCGCCAGGGCATCCTCGAAATTCCCGACCTGCGCGCTGATCAAGCTGCGGTTATACAGGGTGAGGGCATTGCCCGGCTCGTCGCGGAGCACCCGGTTCAGGTCCGCCATGGCCCGGTTGAAATCTTTTCGCTCGTAATGCATCAGCGCCCGGTTGAAAAAGGCGAACGTACTGGTAGAATCCAATTCCACAGCCCGGTCCATGTCGGCGATGGCGGCGTCCAACGCGCCGCGGGCAGCATACAGGCGCCCCCGCCGGACGTAGCCTTCCGGCTCGAAACGGTCCAGGGAGATGGCCTTGTTGTAGTCATTCAGCGCACGGGTGGTATCGCCCAGGAACAGGAAGGAAGCCCCGCGGTTCAGGTAAGCGGAGGGATCCTTCGGCTCCTTCCGGATATAATGGTCGAAGTCCGCTACGGCCTTGTCGAACTGCTGGGCCAGGAAATAAGTGACGCCCCGGCTGAAATAGAGGCCTTCATAGCCGGGACGCAGGCGCAGGGCGCGTTCCAGGTCCGCCAGGGCGGCATCATATTCCCCGAAACGGCTCCGGGTGATCGCCCGGTAATGGTATCCCGACGTAAAGACCGGATTCAACCGCACGGAATTGTCAAAGTCCCGCTGGGCGCCGCGCAAATCCCCGAGGTTGTATTTGGCAATTCCCCGGTAAAAGAATGTCCAGTAATCGGTTGTATCCAGACGGGCCAGAATGTTGAAATTCTCGATGGACTGGGCATATTTCCCGTCCGAGAGCGCTCTCCGTCCGCGGATGAAGAAGACGTCCCGGTCATATTGGGCGGCCACAGGCAGGCAGAAGCCGGCCAAGAGCCCCAAAAAAAGAATATATTTGCCCAAAAGTTTCATTCTGTCCCCGATAATTGCTATTTTTGAGGAATGGAATTTGTGGTTTCGCGCAGCATTCTGCAAATATAACCATAATTGTGCCTTAATAACTGAAAACGCTGAAAAAAATACGATACCTGATCCTCCTGTCGGCATGCCTCTGCATGCTGAGGGGTGCGCTTCCCCTCCATGCCAAAGTCATCAAACCGGCAGAGGAAGCGGAAAAAACCGTCCGCACGGACCGGCTCCGTGCCCGCATCGCTTTTCTTTCCGATACCCTGTGCCAGGGGCGTGCGACGGGCAGTACCGGTTCCAGCGAAGCGGCCATGTGGATTGTCCGGATGTTCCGGCAGCAAGGGCTCCGGCCGCTGGGCGGTTCGTATGTCCGGCATTTCATCACTCCGACCGGGGTGACAGGGCGGAACATCATCGGGATGCTTCCTTCGAACAGCACGATTCCCAGCGCATCCTATGTGATTGTCATGGCGCACTATGACGGGCTGGGTGTTCTCGGCGACCGGCTGTATCCGGGAGCGGACAGCAATGCTTCCGGCGTCGCCGCCATGATCCAGATGGCCGAAATGTTCTCCGTCATGCGGAAATTCCGGCAGATTTACCGGAAGAATATCCTCTTCGTCGCTCTGGACGCCAAGGGCCTCAACATGCATGGCGCACAGGACCTTTGGAACTGCATCGAGAGCGGCTCCCTCGTCAATCCGTCGACCGGAGAACCGATCCGGCCGGACATGATTTCCTCTGTGGTCAACATCGAGCAGATCGGCAGCACCCTCTCCCCCATCCGGGACACCCGGCCCGACTACCTCATCATGCTCGGACGCGAATCCATGCCCTCTTTTACCCAGGACGACCTCGCGGCCTGCAACCTGCGGTACGGAACCGGGCTGGACCTGGGCTTCGACTACTATGGCAGCAAGGACTTCACCCGGCTGTTCTACCGGAAAGTCAGCGAACAGCGCTTTTTTGTAGAACACGGCATTCCCGCCGTGATGTTCACATCCGGCATCACCCTGAACAACAACAAGACCTACGACACAGTGGATACCCTCGACCTGGACATCCTCCGCAAGCGGATCATCCTGATTTTCCACTATCTCGAACGGCTCGCATGATCCTTCCCGCACCATGAAAGAATTCTGGCAAGTCATCCGGCGATATGTCGCTCCGTATAAACGTTACCTGGCAGGCTCTGTCGTGCTCAACATCCTGTCCGCCATCTTCAACATTTTTTCCTTCACGCTGATCATCCCCCTGCTTCGTATCCTGTTCAACACCAGCGACACAGTCTATCAGTTCATTCCCTGGGACACCCCGGGCATGAGCCTGAAGAACATCGCCCTGAACAATGCGTACTGGTGGGTGACCGACATGATGGCCACCATCGGCGCCTCGAAGGTCCTGCTGCTGCTCTGCGGCTTCCTCGGGGTGATGACACTGCTGAAAACCGCCTGCTATTTCGGCTCTTCCGCCGTCATGATCCCGATCCGCACCGGCGTGGTCCGGGACATCCGCATGCAGCTGTATGACAAGATCCTGTATCTTCCCCTGGGGTTCTTCTCCCAGGAACGGAAAGGCGACATCATCGCCCGCATGAGCGGCGACGTGAATGAAATCGAGAATTCCATCATGAGCACGCTGGACATGCTCATCAAGAATCCGATCCTGATCATCTTCTATTTCGCCGCCCTGGTGTACCTGAGCTGGGAACTGACCCTGTTCACCCTCCTGGTCGTACCGGTCCTTGGCTGGATCATGGGAGCTGTCGGCCGGCAGCTCAAACGGCAGTCCCTGCAGGCGCAGGAACTGTGGAGCGACACGATGACACAGGTGGAAGAGACCCTGGGCGGGCTGCGCGTAATCAAGGCGTTCATCGCGGAAAAAAGCATGTCCAACCGCTTCTCCGCCATTACGGACGCCCTGCGGCGCAAGACGGCCCGCGTATCCACCCGGCAAGCCCTCGCCCACCCGATGAGTGAATTCCTGGGGACCATCCTCATCGCCATCGTCCT
>CADBPH010000324.1 GCA_902796455.1 uncultured Bacteroidia bacterium | reverse complement strand
GCCGTTGACCGGCATGATGATATTGCCGATCTTGTTCGCGTTGAATACACTCGAACGCAGGTTCTCGTTCAGGACATCGAAGGCTTCGACAGCCTTGTCCTCATGGCAGTATACCTTGACGACCCGCTGTCCGGAAACCATTTCTTCGATAAAGCCGTTGACGATGCCGAGGTTCTGCTGGCGGGCCGTGAAAAACTTGCGGGAAACCTTGCCCAGGGCCGTCGTCACCTTGAATATCAGGAATGCCATCACGACCGCGACCAGGGTCAGCGGAAGGCTCAGCACCAGCATGCTGACAAATGTGGCCGCGATGGTGATCAGGGACTGGAAAAGCCGCGGCACACTGTTGCCGATGACCTGACGGAGGGTGTCCACATCGTTGGTATAGACCGACATAATATCTCCGTGCGCATGCGAGTCAAAGTAGGACAAGGGCAGATCCTCCATGTGATTGAAGAGATCTTCCCGCAATTTTTTCATCGTTCCCTGCCCCACGAAAATCATCAGCAGATTGTAGGTATAACCCGCCGCGATTCCGACAAGCAGGATTGCCGCCAGTTTGCACAAGGCGATGGCCAGCGGACGGTAGTCCGGCCCGACGCCCACCCCGGCGAACAAGCCGTTCACCGTCGGGGAAGAAAGCATCGGGGTGATGTAATCGTCAATCAGTGTCCGCGTGAAAAGCGAGGAGGCCAGCGATGTCAGCGAAGAGATGACAATGCAGAGGAGGACGACCCCGATGTGTACCTTGTAGTGCTTGAAAATGAACGCGAAAAGACGGCGGACTGTCCCAATGTTCCGCAAATCCTTCAATGTCGCTCCGCCTCCGCGGAGACCGCGGTCCGCACCGCCGCGCATGCCGAATCCTGGTGCCATAGTCAATTCTTTGAAGGGTCGTCGAAATCTCCCTCGCCGCCCGAGGTCTGCATTTGATAGATATCCCGGTAAATGGCATTGTCCCGCAAGAGGTTTTCATGGGTGTCGAATCCATTCACCCGCCCGTTGTCCATGACAATGATCCGGTCTGCGTCCTTGATGCTGAGGATCCGCTGCGAAATGATGATCTTCGTCGTTCCCGGGATGCGCTGCATGAAAGCCTCCCGGATCCGGGCATCCGTCGCCGTATCGACGGCCGATGTGGCGTCATCGAGAACCAGCACCTTGGGCTTCTTCAACAAGGCCCTGGCGATGCACAGACGCTGCCGCTGTCCGCCCGAGACGTTCGTGCCCCCTTGTTCGATCCGGGTATCGTACCCGTCGGGAAATTCCCGGATGAATTCATCCGCACAGGCCTGCCGGCAGGCCTCGATGCACTCCTGGCGGGTCGCGTCTTCCTTGCCCCACCGGAGGTTTTCCAAAATGGTGCCGCTGAAAAGGGTGCTTTTCTGCAGGACCATGGCGACCTGCGTCCGGAGGACCCGCATGTCATAGTGCCTCACGTCCACGCCGCCCACTTTCACACAGCCCTCGGATACATCATACAGGCGGGAGACCAGGGCTCCCAGCGAGGATTTGCCGCTGCCGGTCCCGCCGATGATCCCGACAGTTTCTCCCGCACGAATCTGCAAATCAATATCTTCCAGCGCATAATCCCCCCCTCTGCGGTAAGAGAAATATACGTGCTCGAATGTTACGCTGCCATCCGGCACCTCCATCACGGGGTCCTCCGGATTGAACATATCCGGGTCCTCGTCAATCACTTCTGCAATCCGGGAAGCGCTGGCCGCACTCTGGGTCAATTGCACGAAAATCATCGACAGCATCATCAGCGCGCCGAGGATGGTCATGATGTAGCTGAACAGCGAGGTGAGCTGGCCGGTCGTCAGGGAACCGTCCACGATGAAATGCGCACCCCACCAGCTCAAGGCAATGATGCTCGCGTTCACGACCAGGTTCATCACGGGATGGTTCAACGCCATCAGGCTTTCCGCCTTCACATTCAGGGTGTACAGGGAAAGCGCGGCCTTGTCGAACTTGCTCATCTCGTGGTCTTCCCGCACATAGGCCTTCACGACGCGGATGGCGCTAACATTCTCCTGCACCACGCCGTTCAAATCGTCATATTTCTTGAAAATTTCCTTGAACAGCTTGGCTGCACGGGTAATTAGGATGGTCAGGAAGGTGGTCAGCACGACCATGGCAACCAGGAAAATGACCGACAGCCGCCCGTTGATGAAAAAGCACATCAGCAGGGCGGATACCATATTCAGCGGCGCCCGGAAAGACGTCCGGAGCAGCATCTGGAAGGCATTCTGCACATTGCTCACGTCCGTGGTCATCCGCGTGACCAGGCCGGCAGTCGAGAACTTGTCGATGTCCGAAAAAGAGAACCGCTGGATATTGCGGTACATCGCCGCACGGAGATTCGCCGCCAGTCCGGAACTGGAATACGAGGCGAATACCCCGGACAAAATGCCGAAAACGAGGCTCAGGAAGGCCATGCCCAGCATGATCGCCCCGTACTTGTAGACATTGGGCAGATTGCCGGCCTGGATGCCTTTATCGATGATCGAGGCCGTTACATAAGGGATCAGCACCCCCATGACCACTTCTGCCGTCGTCCACACCGGGGTCAGCAACGCAGCCCATTTGTATTGTTTTACCTGCCGGAGGATCGTCTTCAACATGGCGGTCGGTTTTTATCGTCCTTCGTACTGCTCCTTCAACTGGGCATACCAATTCTGCATCACCCCGAAAGCTTTCTTTTTCTGTCCCGTCTCCGAAACGAGTCCTTTCCGGTTGTAGTCGTCCTGAATCCCGGTCAGGAACCGCTTGGGACTGCGGAAATCCTTGAGAATCCAAGGGGTCGTCCCGGCCAATCCTTCGATACGGGAAAGCATGCCGACGGCTTTCTGATAGAGATACTCCTGATTTTCCTCGGTAAAGCGCTGGTATTTATCACCATGGCGGCCGGCAAGCGCCCCGCCGCCGAATTCGGAAATGAATACCGGCTTCTTGACCGCGAAAGTCCAGTTGACCCGGTCGCATTTGTCCGCGTCGCCGTCATACCAGCCGATGTACTGGTTGAAACTCATCAGATCGACTTTCTCGGCCAGGGGATCGTTGCATGTAACCGTTTGCTTGTCAATATATTCCTTCTCCATGGCCGCACTCACGAGCCGGGAAGGATCCAGTTCATGTGCCTTGTCGATCAGGCCGGTCAGGAATTCGAGGCGGCCGGGGACCAGCGGGGTCTCATTGGCCACGCTCCAGATGATGATATTGGCCCGGTTCCGGTCGCGGGTAATGTTCTCGGTGAGCTGGTTCACGGCATTCGCATAGGTATCCGGATTGTTCCAGTCGATGTGCCAGTATACCGGGATTTCACTCCACACCATGATTCCCATTTCTTCGGCCGTACGGATCATCGTTTCGTTGTGGGGGTAATGCGCCAGGCGGACGAAATTGCCGTTCAGTTCCTTCACCCAACCCAACAGCGTCCGGGCATCTTCTTCGGTACAAGAGCGGCCGCCTCCGCCCAGGGGCTTCTCCTCGTGGATGCAAATCCCGCGGCAGAAAATCTTCTTCCCATTGAGCCAGAGTTCGTTGCCGCGCGCTTCAATGATCCGGAAACCCACCCGGTCCGTCATCTCGTCCGTCTGGGTCGAAAGCTTGACTTCGTACAGTTTGGGATTCTCCGGGCTCCAGCGGGCCACCTTTGCACGGAAACTGAACCGGGCGAAGCCCTTTTCGTCCGTAACGACCTGGGCCGATGCCTGCAATTCGGGAATCGCAACCGTCACGGTCTGGGATGCCTGGGGGCCGTCCAACTGAATCCACCCTTCGATCACTTCGCCCTGTTTCTTCTGCAGGGCTGCCTCTTTCTTCGCGGCCCGGGCGTCAGCGGGAGCAACGGGTTTGGCGAGACGGATGCAATAGTCGCGGATAAAGGTTTCGGGCGTTTCTACGATCAGCACGTCGCGGGTCAGTCCGCCGTAATTCCACCAATCGTAAGTCGTGGTCGGGACATCCTGCACATGACGTCGGTTATCCACCTTAACAACCAACGAGTTGGAGCCTTCCCGCAGGAGGCCGGTAATTTCATAGTTAAACGGGGTGAAGCCGCCGACATGCTTGCCGAGAATCGTGCCGTTAAGCCCCGCGACACTGGCATAATTGGCTGCGCCGAAGTAGACGAAATAGCGTTTCCCGGGCTGTTTCGGACGCTCGAAAAGGGTCCGGTACCAGACTGTTCCTTCATAACGGTACAAGTCGGCCCGCTGCGTGTTCCAGTCGCCGGGGACCTGCAACAGCGGAGCCACATCGAAATCATACTCGACCAGTTTCGTCTCGTCGTCAAAGAAACGCTTGTCCACGAAAAAAGTCTGTTTCAACGGTTTGGGAAGGCCGCGGTAATTATATGCCCCCTCTTCGTAGAGGTCCACCAGCGTCCGCCACCCGCCGTTAAGCGAGTAGGTCGTCCGGGCGCCGATATTGGTAATTTGTGCATACGGGGCCGGTTCCGCCGCCAACGCGCAAAGCGCGACACCCAGGGCGGAAAGTGTAATCAGAATACGTTTCATAGAAATGGGAATGGAGCGGGGCTTTTTATTCTTTTGACCGAAGATACGCATCAATTGCTGCAGCGGCCTTACGGCCTGCACCCATCGCGAGGATGACCGTTGCAGCGCCAGTGACGGCATCGCCGCCGGCGAAGATGCCCGGACGCGTCGTCGCACCGGCCTCGTCGGCAACGAGACCACCGCGCCGCGTGGTTTCCAGACCTTCCGTCGTCTTGGCAATCAACGGATTAGGAGATGTTCCCAAGGCCATGATCACGGTGTCGGCCGGTATCTCGAATTCGCTGCCGGGGATGACGACCGGACTGCGCCGCCCGCTTTCGTCCGGCTCACCGAGTTCCATGCGCACACATTTGATGGCACGTACCCAGCCGCGTTCGTCCCCGAGAATTTCAACCGGATTGGTCAGCATCCGGAACGCGATGCCTTCCTCTTTGGCGTGGTGCACTTCCTCCTTCCGGGCAGGAAGCTCCACTTCGGTGCGCCGGTATACGATGGTGGTTTCCGCACCCAGCCGCAGTGCCGTACGGGCGGCATCCATGGCCACGTTGCCGCCGCCGACGACGCAAACCCGCCGGCCGGTGTGGATCGGGGTCAGATAATCTTCCCGATAGGCCTTCATGAGGTTGTTGCGGGTCAGGAATTCATTGGCAGAGAAAACACCGTTATAGTTTTCACCGGGGATGCCCATGAATCGCGGGAGACCGGCGCCGGTACCCACGAACACTGCCTCAAATCCCTCCTGGTCCATCAACTGGTCAATTGTCACGGTACGACCGATAATCACGTCGCACTCTATCTTGACGCCCAGTGCCCGCACTTCGTCAATCTCCTTCTTCAGCACTTTTTCCTTGGGGAGACGGAATTCCGGGATCCCGTATTCCAGCACGCCGCCCGGTTTATGCAGTGCTTCAAACACCGT
>CADBPH010000323.1 GCA_902796455.1 uncultured Bacteroidia bacterium | reverse complement strand
CTGGTGGGAGGAGAGGGATTCGAACCCCCGAAGGCATCGCCAGCAGATTTACAGTCTGCCCCAGTTGGCCACTTTGGTATCCTCCCGGTATGTTGTCGGGGACATGCCCCAAATCTTTTTGCCAATCCGTTCCGGTCCGGCACTTAGGAGCCGATAGAGGGATTCGAACCCACGACCCCGAGATTACAAATCACGTGCTCTGGCCAGCTGAGCTATATCGGCGTATGATTTCCCTTCTTTGAAAGGGATTGCAAAGTTATGCATTAATTCGGATTCTCCAAAACTTTTTGCATTATTTTTCCATCAATTGGCCGATCTTTTGGTAAATCCCAGCCTCGTCCAGACCGAAGGAATGGCGTTGTGCCGCCTGTGTGTCGTGCAGGACGAACCGGTCGGGGATACCGATCCCGTCCAGGCGGATCCGGTAGCCGCCCAGGGCCATGAATTCCGCGGTTTCGGAGAACAGTCCGCCTTTGAGGGAGCCGTCTTCCAGGGTAAGGACGGCCTGATACCGGGTGGCGGCCTCCTGGAGGATCCCGGTATCAATGGGTTTGAGGAACCGCATGTCATAGACGGCCGGGCAGGTGCCGTGCTCTTCCCGCCATTTTTCTGCCGCCCGTACGGCCATTCCGGCAGCGGGGCCGAGGGCAAGGATGGCCAGGGTTGTCCCGTCCAGCAGTTTCTCGCCGCGGCCGGCCGGCAATTCCCGGAAGGGCTCATGCTGCCAGGAGACACCTTCTCCGCATCCTCGCGGATACCGTATAATATATGGGCCGGTTTCACTCCGGAGTCCCGAATACATGAGGTTCTTCAGTTCCAGTTCGTTGCGCGGGACGGCAATCACGGCCTCCGGAATCGGACGGTATGCGGCCATGTCGAAGCTGCCCTGGTGCGTCGCGCCGTCTTCTCCGACAACCCCGCTCCGGTCCAGGCACAGGACAACCGGAAGTTTCTGCAGGGCGACGTCGTGGATGATCTGGTCGTAGGCGCGTTGCGAGAAGGAAGAATAGATGTTGCAGAAAGGCCGCATCCCACCGGCAGCCAGTCCGGCGGAGAACGTGACGGCATGTTCTTCCTCGATTCCGACATCGAAGAACCGGTCGGGCATCGCGGCGGCCAGGGCGCTCATCCCGCTGCCGCTGGCCATCGCCGGCGTGATGCCGACGACGCGCTCGTCTTTCCGGGCCAGCTCGACGAGTACCTGTCCGAAGACATCCTGGTAGCGGTCCTCTACGTGGAGTTTGCCGACGCGGATGCCGGTTTGCGGGTCGAAGCGCCCGGGAGCATGCCAGGTTGTCGGGTCCGCTTCCGCAGGGGCATATCCTTTTCCCTTGAGGGTGTGCACGTGCAGGATGCGCGGTCCGCGCAGATCCCGGAGCCGGGCCAGGGTCTCTGTCACTTCCCGGATGTCGTTCCCCTCGATGGGGCCGAAATACCGGAATCCGAGGGCTTCGAAAAGGGCGCCGCCGCTTTTGCGGACAAGGTTCGACTTGGTGTCCCGGGTCATCTTCTGCAGGAGATTCCGGATGCCGCCTTCACCGATGCGGTCCCAGATGTGCTTCTTGATTTTGTTGTAGGTCGGATCCGTCGTGATGCGGAGGAGGTATTCGTGGATCGCACCGATGTTCTTGTCGATGGACTGGTTGTTGTCATTGAGGACAATCAGCAGGTCCGCCCCGCTGGTGCCGGCGTTGTTGAGCCCTTCAAAAGCCAGCCCTCCGCTCATGGCGCCGTCGCCGATCAGGGCGACAATCCGTTCATCGGACCCCCGCATCCGGGCGGCCTGCGCCAGTCCGAGGGCGGCGGAGATGGAGGTGGAGGAGTGGCCGGCGCCGAAGGCGTCGTACGGGCTTTCCGCGCGTTTGGGGAAGCCGCTGATTCCGCCTGCCGTCCGGTTGGAGCGGAAGGCTTCGCGCCTGCCTGTCAGGATTTTGTGCGCATAGGCCTGGTGCCCGACATCGAAGACGATCTTGTCGAGGGGCGTATTGTATACATAGTGCAGGCCGACAATCAGTTCCACGGCGCCGAGACTGGAGCCGAGGTGGCCCGGGTTGACGGCGCAGCATTCCACCATGTAAGAGCGGATTTCCCGGCAAAGGGTTTCCAACTCTTCCAGGCTGAGCTCCCGGATATCCGCGGGAGAATTGACGTTGTCCAGAATTGTATACATCTTAGGGCTGCAAAGGTACGATTTTATTTTAATTCTTACCGGATTTATGTTACTTTTGCCTAATGTGGTCTTTCCGGCCGCCGGCTTAAAAGACAAAGAATATTTTAAAATCATATCATTATGTCAGAGATGACTACCAAAACCACCCTCAGGGATTCGGCCGCCATGCGCTGGATCGCGCTGCTGCTGCTTGCACTCGCCATGTTCTGTGCATACATTTTCATGGACATCCTCTCTCCGATCAAGGATTTGATGGAGTCCACGCGCGGCTGGGATTCCAAGGCTTTCGGCACGATGGAGGGGGCCGAAACCTTCCTCAACGTGTTTGTATTCTTCCTGATCTTTGCGGGAATCATCCTCGACAAGATGGGTGTCCGCTTCACGGCCGTGCTCTCGGGAGCGGTCATGCTGGTGGGCGGTATTATCAAGTATTTTGCCATCAGCGAGGCGTTTATGGGGTCCGGACTTGAGACCTGGTTCACCAATCATCTCAACTGGCACACCGGCGTGGGCTTTATCGACGATGTCCTCCCGTTCTACCAGAACATGCCCGCATCTGCCAAGTTGGCCGCAATCGGCTTCATGATCTTCGGCTGCGGGTGTGAAATGGCCGGCATTACCGTCAGCCGCGGAATTGTGAAGTGGTTCAAGGGCCGGGAAACCGCCCTGGCGATGGGCTCCGAGATGGCGCTGGCCCGCCTGGGTGTGGCGACCTGTATGATATTCTCGCCCTTCTTCGCCCGCCTGGGCGGCCAGGTCAATGTCAGCCGCTCCGTTGCCTTCGGCGTCGTGCTGCTCTGCATCGCCCTGATCATGTTCGTCACCTATTTCTTCATGGACAAGAAACTCGATGCCCAGACCGGAGAAGCCGAGGAAAAAGACGACCCGTTCAAGGTGTCGGATATCGGCAAGATCCTCTCGAGCCTGGGATTCTGGCTTGTCGCGCTGCTGTGTGTCCTGTACTACTCGGCGATTTTCCCGTTCCAGAAATATGCGGTCAATATGCTGCAGTGCAACCTGACCTTGACTGAACCCGCAGCCGGCACGTTCTGGGCCGGAGAGGCCGTCACCATCGTCCAGTATGCCATCATGCTGCTGGTTGCGGTATGTGCGTTCGCCAGCAATTTCATCAAGGGCAACAAGGGGCTGAAATACGGGTTGATGGCTGTCGCCGTCGTGGCCCTGGTCCTCTATTGCGTGATGGGTTTCAAACGGGGCACCGCCGAGACGATCTTCGCCGTTTTCCCGCTGCTGGCCGTGGCCATCACGCCCATCCTCGGAAACTACGTGGACCACAAGGGCAAGGCGGCCTCCATGCTGCTGATCGGCTCGATCCTCCTGGTGTTCTGCCACCTTACCTTTGCCTTCATCCTGCCGCTTTTCAAGGGCAGCGCCGTCGGTGGAACGATCGTCGCCTATATCACCATTCTCGTCCTGGGCGCCAGTTTCTCCCTTGTGCCTGCGGCCCTGTGGCCTTCGGTGCCCAAACTCGTGGATGAAAAGATCATCGGTTCCGCGTATGCCCTTATTTTCTGGATCCAGAATATCGGCCTGTGGCTTTTCCCGATCCTGATCGGCAATGTGCTGACCAGCACCAATGCTCCGGGAACGCCGCCCGACCAGCTCAATTACACCTGGGCGCTCGTCATGCTGGCCTGCCTCGGCATTGCCGCCATGCTGATCGGACTCTATCTCAAGGTCGTCGATAAGAAGAAGCACCTCGGGCTGGAAGAGCCTAATATTGTGAAGTAAAAGATAAGCTGAATATGCAAAACCCTGCACCCGGCTCCCGCCTCAAACGGACCGCCTGGCTGGCACTGGCCTGCCTGGTGGTCCCGATGTTCGCATCCTATTTCTTCGACGACATGTTCTCGTCGATTTCCTATCTTTTCGAAGATCCCTCATCGACGGCGTTAGGGTGGGATGCAGTCGGTTACGGCCTGTATACCAGTGGCTACTCGGTCCTGTGCGTGTTCGGCGGGCTCGTGGTCTGCGGCATGCTGCTGGACAAGTGGGGCGTCCGGGTGACCGGCTCCCTGTTTGTCGGAATGATGGCAGGGGGTGCCCTGCTGGTACTGCATGCCATCACCAGCGGTCTTGCTCCCGCCCGCTCCCTGCGCCTGGCCTACATCGGGTGCATGTTCTTCGGACTCGGCAGTGAGATTGCCGGGACGGCCGTTACGCGGTCGATTGCCAAGTGGTTCCGTCACGGGCACATGGCCCTGGCCATGGGATTGCAGCTGGCGATTGCGCGGCTCGGAACGGCCCTTGCCCTGGTCCTGGCCCCCCGCCTGGTCGTCCAGCAGGCAGGGCATGTGTATTCCCTTTCCGAGACGGCGCGTCCGGCCCTGTTCGGGGTCGGCCTGATGGCCCTGGGGCTGATCCTTTGGGCGGTCTTTGTCGCATTGGATGCCCGGCATGACCGGGTGCAGGCCCCTGCCGCCGCCACCGCTTCGTCCGACGCATTCCAGTTCCGGGACGTTCTTCAGATTCTCCGGAACAAGAATTTCTGGCTGGTCAGCCTGTTGTGTGTCCTCTTTTACAGCAGCATCATTGCGTTCAAGAAATTCGCCGGGGCGATCCTGATCCCCCGGTTCGACATCCCGTCTGAAACGGCCGGCTGGATGGTGTCCATGCTGCCTTTCTCGACGGTGATCTTTGCTCCTTTGTTCGGCATGATGGTCGATGCGAAGGGGAAGGGGACACGATGGATGGTCCTGGGTGCCGTCCTGGCCCTGCTGGCCCATTTGATGCTGGCTTTTGCCCCGGCCGGCGTCCCGTTCTTCGGGTATCTGGGCATGGTTCTGCTGGGATTCGGTTATTCCCTGGTCCCTGCCGCCCTTTGGCCGAGCGTGCCGAAAATCGTCCCGGACAAAGTGCTGGGCACGACGTATTCGCTGATTTACTGGGTGCAGAATCTCGGCCTGCTGTCTTTCAAGATGCTGGCCGGCTTCATCCTGGGGGGAGCCGCGGTCGCCGGCGCCGCTTCCGGAGCGGTCCGGGTGGAGGTGATGTTTGTCTTGCTCTGCATCGCCGCCCTGGTGGTCGCCCTGCTCCTGGCCCGGTCGTCAGACCGGAATCCCCAGTTGGGCTTGGACCAGGCGAATAAGTAAGATAATCAGGCGCTTGCCTGAGGCAGGTGTCCGGCTACGACCTCGGCGAAATCTTTGACGGGGACGGCCGATTTCTCTGAGAATGTCTTCAGGCAGAGTGGGCAGGCCGTCACGATGCACTCCGGATTCTCCGCCAGAAGGGTCTCCAGGGCACCTTCCGTAATCTTTCCGCGGTCTTTGTAGTTGAGGGTCAGGCTGCCGAGACTTCCGCCGCAGCACAGGCTCTCGTCCCGTTCCTTGGAAGCGTGGCACAGCGTACCCGCCTGGGAAAGGACCGCTCTCGGTTCCTCATAGATTCCGCAACCGCGTCCCAGTTCACAGGGATCGTGGTACACGTAACGCGTTCCGTCTTTCTCCATGGACAGTTTCCCCGAAGCGATGAGCTCCTGGATGAATTCTGTATAATGGACAATGCGGATGCCGGGCAGGTCATACTCTTCGCGGAAGACTTTGTAACAGATCGGGCAGGATACGAGGAGCGTCGTGCAGCCGGAGGAGAGGATCATCTGCCGGTTGGCCTCGATGGCCTTCCGGGCCGCATCCGTGCGTCCAGCCAGCATGAGGGGCCTTCCGCAGCACAGGCCGCCCTCTTTGTCCGCAAAGACATAGTCGATTCCGGCTGTCTGCAGGACCTTCTCCACGCCTTTGATGATCCGCGGGGTCAGCCGGGTCATGCAGCCGGCGAAATAAAGGACTTTTCCCTGGGATGCCGGCGCTGCCGCGGCGACGTCCTGCATATAAGCGTAGTGGTAGGGGATGACGTTGTTGGAGAGACTGCGCTGGACCACGCGCATGGCCGGCGCATTGACTCCCACCGGACAGAGCTGTGCGCATTTCCCGCACTGCAGGCATTTGTCGGCGATGCGGTCCACCTTGGCCTGGTTGTGCCGGCGCAGGAAACGGATCAGGTAGACGGAAGAAAAGCGCAGGTTCTTTTTCTGGATGTTCATCGGACAGGCATCCAGGCACAGGCCGCAGCTGGAGCAGGCATAAATTTCCGCTTCTCCGAATCCCCGGTTGAGGGTGCGGATCTTCAGCCCGGCGTTGCGGTAGAGGATCAGCAGCGGTTCTGTCAGGATGTGCATGTACCGGCTGAAAGGCATGGCGAAGAAAAAGAGGCCGAGAGCGATGGAGTAAGCCCACCACCAGGGCATGATGTACAGGTTCTCGCCGAAAAGCCAGCGCAGGAGGACATTGGCGGAGTAGGTGAGAAAACTGCCGCCGCTGAGGTTGGCCGTGAAACTTTCCGCCAGCAGACGGAGCGGGAAAATACTCCAGAGGGCATACAGGGCGACACGGTCCGCCAGCGAGGGCTTGGTGGTGTGGCGCATGCCGAGGGCGATGGACCGGATCCGCTTGAACATGGCCAGACCGATTCCCGAGAGGACATACAGTAAGAAGAAGTCCATCAGGAAGAAAAAGAGGGAGCCGCGCAGGGTCGTATGCTCGGGGTTGGCCCAGACAAAGAACCGGTAGAAGATGGGGTAAAACAGGTTCCCTTCTTTGAAGGACAGGTGTTTGGGCACAAACAGCGCGACTTCGCAGTGGCCCAGGATGATGAGCATGAACCAGCCGAAGGCGATGGCCGAGTGCATGTATCCGAGTAGCGGTTTCCGCTTCCAGATTTTGGTGTGGAACAAGCAGTCGCAGAACAGGTCACGGATGTTCTTCCAGGCAGTTTTCGGCGTAACGAGCGAGAGGGCCAGCCGTTTCCTGTCTTCGGCGGGCAGGCTGGCGAGATTCCGCAGCAGACCGACGAGCAGCCAGCTGATGCAGAACAGGATGCCGATGAAATACGGCAGGATGAAATGGTTGTATCCGCTCGGAATCCGGTCGATGACCTCCGCGCTTACATCCTGCAGGGGAAGAAGGAGAGAAAGGAGGTTCATCATGTTTCGGAGTAAATTTTATGGATGGAGAGGATCATGTGACGCGTATTCAGGCCGCGGGGGCAGACCATCAGGCATTTGCCGCAGAACATGCAGGCTCCCAGCAGCGAAAGGGCTTCTTGCTCTTTCCCGTTCTGCAGGGCCAGCAGCGCGCTGCGGAGGCTGGTCCGGGAGAAGACGCCGGCCGAGCAGGAGGCCGTGCAGGACCCACAGCCGATGCAGCAGGTCACGTCGGGCTCCAATTTGACCAGCCGGGCGTATTTTTCCTGGTCCACCCGGTTCAGGTCCATTCGGGAGCTGGGAGAAATACCGAATCCGAAGTCAATCATTTCGCGGGCTTTTTGTCGTTGTCTGCCAGGTAGGAAAGGATCTGGAGGGCGGCCGCCCGGGCTTCTGCGAGGGTATCCGGCAGGGTCTTGGGCCCGGTGACGGCTCCGGCGACGAACAGCCCAGGCATGGACGTTTTCTGAAGTTCGTAGACGGCGTCGCGCTCATTGATGAAACCGTCGTCGTCCTTCGCCAGCTGGAGTGCCTTCCGGACAGGCTCCAAGTTTTGGGAAGGACGGATTCCGGACATGAGCACCAGCAAATCCAGGGTTACCTTGAGCGGTTTGCTGGAGAGCGTGTCTTCCGCTTTCACCTGCAGGGTCTTGTCGATCTGCTCCGCCACTTCGGAGACCCGTCCCCGGATAAACCGGATGCCATATTCTTTCTGGGCTTTCAGGTACAGGTCCTCATAATGCTTGCCGAACATCCGCAGGTCCATGTAGAAGCAATATACCTGAGCGTCAGGGAATTCCGCTTTGATTTCGCAGGCCTGTTTCACCGCGGTGGCGCAGCAGACCTTCGAGCAGGCGCGGCAGCCGGACTTCTCGTCACGCGATCCGACGCAGTGGACGAAACCGATCCGCTTGGGATGGTCGATGCGGCTGTCTTCGCGGGTGCGGAACCAATCCTCCAGGTCCGCATTGGTAATGACTTGGTCGTAGATGCCATACCCGTACTCTTCTTTTTTCCGGGCGTCGAACAAGTCGAATCCGGTCGCCATCAGGACGGCGTCGGCCAGGACGCTGATTCCGTTCGACAGGATGACGCTGTAGGATCTGTCCAGGATATTGATCTGGGCGATATCCGTGTCCGTGAAGTAGTTGACCCCGTCCAGGGATGCAATCATCTTGTCCAGGACCTCGCGGGCCCGGATGCCGTCCGGGAACAGCCGGTCCCAACGGGCCAGGTGTCCGCCGAGTTGGTGGCTTTTTTCGATGAGGATGATATTGTTTCCGGAGTGTTTCAGACTGGCGGCTGCTTCCAGTCCGGCCGGTCCGCCTCCGATGATGAGGATGTTCTTCTTCATGTTCAGATCGGTTTTAGTACAGTTTTACGTGCATCAGATAATGCCGGAGCAGCAAAAACAGGTATCTTCCGGTTTCCCGAGATCTTTTCCGTTCTTGCCGAGGTATTTTTTCGCCGGATCATACGGGATTCCCAGTTTGTCCAGGAGCGGTTCGACCGGAACCTGGTGGGTCTGCAGGCCGAGATCCCACGGGTCATAACCCATTACCAGACCGGCGACTTCTTCGTATGTGAATACTGGAATTCCTTGTCCGTCAGGACCATAAGTCTTTCCGCTGCTTTCTGCGATCACATATTGCCAGCGGTCCAGGAAATAGGGGCAGCCGGGACAGTTCGTGATGATCATGTCCGGCTTGTAAGGCTCCATGCTTTCGAATTTCTTATGTGTGTTCGAAAGGGAGTAGCTCCGGTTTCCCTTGATGAAATACTGCCGGAACCCGAATCCGCAGCAATGCCGCCGTTCCGGGTAGTCGATGACTTCGCCGCCCCAGGCATCGATCATGCCCGTCAGGACGTACGGATATTCCGCACCGCCGACACCCTTGCTGGGGAACATCTTGGAATAGTGGCAGCCGATATGCTCGACCACCCGCAGCGGTTCGCCGGTCTTGGCATTGACCAGCTTGAACTTTGCCTGGGCCGCAATCAGGTTGCGGTATTTGTAAATCAGGTCGCTGGCGTGGATCAGGTATTTGGGCTTGGCGAACTCCAGGCCGCAGGATTCTTTCAGCAGCCGGGCGATTTTCTCCTGCAGTTCGGGGAATTCATGCCAGGTCTCCAGGATCTCGGAATACAGGCCGAACGAAGTGATGCAGGAGCAGACGTAGTTCTCATAGCCGTATTTTTTCATCAGGGCGAACTGGCGCGCCACGATCGTCATGACGGTTTCCTGCGGAATCGTATCTGAATGATAGGCGATTCCGCCGCAGGTCGTGTGGTGCTCCGTTTCGAAAATGTCCTTTCCCAGCCGGTTCCGGGTGATGTCCAGGAACGTCGCTTCGGATGCCGGGAAAAAGGATTGCCGGATGCAACTGCGGACGTAAAAATAATGATCGTCCGGTATTTCCTTCTGGTAGTCCGACCAGATTTTCTTTTTTCCTTCGTAAATCATAAACTGTCGAATTATCCGTGCAGATGCCGCTGGTCGGTCTTGGAATAGACGGCTTGTTCAAACTCTTCGAGGGTCATGCCGAGCTCCTCCGCTTTTTTCTCCCCGGCTTTGCGGACCGTTTCCATCCTGGCCGTAGCCCCCGTCAGGTCAAAGATCCGCTTGAGCTGGTCCAGGTCTTCCTGGGGAATCCGGCGCATGGCTCCGGGGCCTTTGCCGTCCAGGTTGCCTCCCAGCCGCTCGAAGACATCGTCCAGGTGTTGCTCTTCCCACTGCCAGACTTTTCCGGCCTCGGGATGTCCGGCATAGTCGAAACGCCGGGGGTACACGCAGTATCCGTAGTCCAGGACATTGCTGCACAAATCCTTGGACAGCAGGTACTGCTGCCGTCCTTTCTCCGATTCGATGAAAAGCCCCGTTTCAATCGAGAGACTCCGCAGGGCCATGATGACCAGTCCCGGCGCGTTCTTGCGCGGGCAGCGGGTCACGCAACTCATGCATTCGCCGCAATACCAGATCACGTCGCTCCGCAGCAGGCGTTCCAGTTCTTCATCGTCGTCGTTCTGGACGGTCACGACGATCTGCCGGGGGTCATAGCGGTAGAACTCCGCGGCCGGACAAATGGCCGTGCAGGTCCCGCAGTTGATGCAGGCATTCAATCCTTCTTTCAACCGGTAATCCTGTTTCAGGCGGTCACATAAGGCTCCCATGTCAGTTACGATTGGATGTAAATGGTTTCCTTGCGGTCGGGTCCGAGGGAGATGATCCGGATCGGAATGCCGAGGTACGATTCCATGAAGCGGATGTAGTTCTGGAAAGCCCGGGGCAGGGCTGCCGCGTCGCGGATGCCCCGCAGATCCTGCTGCCATCCTTCAAATTCCGTGTACACCGGTTCGATCCGGGACCGGGTGTCGAACGGGAAACGGTCCGTCGGCTTCCCGTCCACGAGATAGGATGTGCAGACCTTGATGGTCTCGAAGGAATCGAGGCAGTCCGATTTCATCATCACGAGGTCCGTTACGCCGTCGATCATCGCCGTGTATTTCAGGGCGACGAGGTCCAGCCATCCGCAGCGGCGCGGGCGGCCGGTGACAGCGCCGAATTCGTGACCGATCTGGCGGAGGCGTTCTCCCGTCTCGTCAAACAGTTCCGTCGGGAAAGGACCGCT
>CADBPH010000322.1 GCA_902796455.1 uncultured Bacteroidia bacterium | reverse complement strand
GTGGAAACCATTGACAAGGTGTTCAACAACCTGGGCATCGCCATCGCGCGGAAGTACTTCTCCCCGGGATCCATCGCCAAAGCCGTCCTCACCACCGATGAAATGGAAAACGGAGTCGCCCTGATCGATTTCGGCGGCGGCGCCACCTCCGTCACCATCTATAAAGGAAAGATACTCAGGTACTATGCCAGCATCCCCTTCGGCGGAAAGGTCATTACCTCGGATATCCGGAGCGAATGCACCATCTCGGAGACCCTCGCCGAAAACATCAAGCTGGCCTATGGCGCCTGCATGCCGGACCGGCTCCAGAACCTGGAGGAAAAAATCATCCAGATCGAAGGAGACGAGATGGAAGGCTACAAACAGATTCCGGTGAAATACCTGTCCGAAATCATCACCGCACGCACCCGGGAAATCATCGATGCCATCCTGTACCAGATCCAGGAAAGCAACCTCGCCGACAGCCTGCGCAGCGGCGTCGTCGTCACCGGCGGCGGAGCGGAACTGACCAATCTCTGCCACTTCATCAAAGAACTGTCCGGATACAATGTCCGCCAGGGTTATCCCCGCCATCTCTTCTCCGCCTCCGGCTGTGAAGGGGCATACGGATGCGCCGCTTCCAACTCCATCGGCATGATCCTGGAAGCAAAGGCAGACGGCCTGCTCAATTGCATCGAAGCCCCGGAATTCCGGATGCAGGGATTCGGAATCGAAATGGAAACACCTGTCAGTGAGGAAGCTCCGGAGCCCGCATACGAGGAAGAAACCTACGCAGCTGACCCGCAGCCCAGCGACAGCCTGTTTACCGAGGAAGAAGTTCCGAAAGAGGAAAAAGCCCGTAAACCCAGGAAGGTGAAGGAGCCCAAAGAGCCGAAAGAACACAAGCCGTTCATTTCGATTACATGGAAAAGCAAAGTCCAGAAGCTTTTCGGCAATATTTACGAAGGTGTCGGCTCGTTCTACGACAATGTCGGCAACGATGATGAAGAAGTTTAAAAGAAAGGAGACCGTATCATGACAGATTTTATGGAAAAAGATATGATTCCCGAGACCTGGCGGCCTGATGACTCGATGATCAAGGTGATCGGCGTCGGCGGCGGTGGCTGCAACGCTGTGACCTACATGTACAACCAGAAAATCGAGGGCTGCAGTTTCATCGTCTGCAACACCGACTCGCAGGCCCTGCAGAAAAGCAATGTCCCTGTCAAGATCCAGCTGGGCAAGGACCTGCTCGGCGCAGGAACTGATCCGATCAAGGGACGGAACGCCGCGCTTGAGTCCCAGGACCTGATTGCCGAGAAACTCCTGGGCGGCAACACCCAGATGCTGTTCATCACGGCCGGGATGGGCGGCGGCACCGGAACAGGCGCATCGCCGGTCATCGCCAAGATGGCCAAGGACCGGGGCATCCTGACGGTTGCCGTCGTGACCCTTCCTTTCAAGAACGAGGGAGACGATTTCCTGGCCAAAGCGGTCGACGGGATCCATGAGCTGGAGAAAAACGTGGACAGCCTGCTGATTATCAACAATGAGAAACTGTACGAGTATTTCGGCGGCATCCTGGTCCAGAAAGCCTTCCCCCAGGCAGATGAGGTGCTTTCGACGGCCGTACGGGGCATCATCGAAATCATCACGACGGCCGGATATGTCAACGTAGACTTCGAGGATGTGAAGACCATGATGAAAAACAGCGGGATGGCCCTGATGGGATGCGGCACCGGAACCGGCAAAGACCGCCTGCGGGATGCCGTCAAGGGCGCCCTGGAATCTCCGCTGCTCAACGACTTCGACCTCAAGACTGCCAAGAACCTGCTGATTAACATTACGGTAGGCAACAACGAAAAGGGCCTCCAGATGCAGGAACTCGACCAGCTCAGTGAGATGATTTCGGAGTATACCGGCAATGTCAACAAGTTCAAGCGCGGTCTGATTTTCAGCGACGACCCGGACTTCGGCGACAAGGTCAACATCACGGCCATCGCCACGGGATTCCGGATGAACCTGATCGGGCTGACCGGCTCGGATATGGGAAAACTCATCCTGATAGACAAGGACTTCCGCTATAATCCGGCGCCGGACAACGTAGCCGGGGAAGTCACTTTGCCCGAGGAGAATACCGCCAGTGTCAATAAAATCGGATTCAATACGATGGAGAATGTCCGGCGGTTCCATTTCAGTGAAGATGAAAAGCCGGTGCTGATCCTGCGGCCGGACCAGAGTAAGAGTGAACTCGAGGCGACGGCCGCCATCCGCCGGATTGCAAAACACCAGTAAAAACAATGGAAAGAAAAACACGTGTCAGATTTGCTCCGTCCCCGACTGGCCCCCTGCATATGGGTGGTGTCCGGACAGCGCTGTATAATTACCTCTATGCCAAACAACACGGAGGAGATTTCATCATCCGGATTGAAGATACGGACTCCCACCGGTTTGTCCCGGGAGCAGAAGAATATATCATCGAAGCACTGAACTGGTGCGGAATCATCCCCGACGAAGGGGTGGACAGCAACGGAAAGGTCGTCGAAACGCCCTCCGAGCGCCATCCACATGCCCCCTACCGGCAGTCCCAGCGCAAGGGAATCTACCGGGAATATGCGGAACTCCTGGTCCGGGAAGGCTATGCCTACTATGCGTTCGACTCATCGGCCGAACTGGAAGCGCGCCGCACGGCCGCCGAAGCCGTCAAGGAAACCTTCATCTACAATCAGGCCACGCGCATGACCATGCGCAACTCGCTGACCCTTTCCCAGGAAGAAACCACCCGGCTCCTCGAAACCACGACAGACTGGACCGTCCGGTTCAAAATGCCTGAGCACCAGGTTGTCGCCATGGACGATCTGATCCGCGGACACATTGAGGTCAACACGGATACGCTGGACGACAAAGTCCTGTGGAAACGGGCCGACGAATTGCCTACCTACCACCTGGCAAACATCGTCGACGACCACCTGATGGAAATCACCGAGGTCATCCGCGGCGAGGAATGGCTGCCTTCCCTCCCCCTCCACTACATGCTGTACAAGGCGTTCGGGTGGGAAGATACCATGCCGCGGTTCGCGCACCTCTCCCTGCTGCTCAAGCCCGACGGAAAAGGCAAGCTCAGCAAGCGTGACGGAGACAAACTGGGATTCCCGGTGTTCCCGCTCCGCTGGACCTCCAAGGACGGCGAAGTATCGCGCGGCTACCGGGAGGACGGCTATTTCCCGGAGGCCTTCGTCAACCTGCTGGCCTTCCTGGGATGGAATCCGGGAGATGACCGGGAAATCTTCTCGATGGACGAACTCGTCGAAGCGTTCTCGCTGGAACGCATTGTCAAGTCCGGCGCCCGGTTCAACCCTGACAAAGCCAAGTGGTACAACAAAGAATACCTCCGCCGCAAGAGCGACGACCAGCTGACTGACTTGTTCATTCCCCTTCTGGAAGCGGATGGGATGCAAATTGTGGACTGCCCGGTCTGCGCCATCACCGCCGGTGCGGAATTCAACGAGACCGGAGCCGATTTCGCCAATCATATCTACACCCGGGACTATGTCCGGAGCATCGTTTCGCTGATCAAGGAACGGGCGACCTTCGTGGCAGATTTCCGTGACATCGCTTCGTACCTGTTCGTCCGCCCGGAGAATTATGTGGAGAAAGACCGGAACAAATTCGGAACCCCAGAAAATGTCGCATACGCGCAGGAGGCGGTCCAGTATATCACGGGAGCCTTCGACGGGCCCTTCGACAAGGAACACCTGGAGACGGCCCTGGAGGAATACATCCGCAGCCGGGAATGGCCGATGGGTAAGGTGATGAACTGCCTGAGACTGGCCCTGAGCGGCTCCGGCAGCGGCCTGGGCATTGCGGACATTATCTGGCGGCTGGGCAGGAAAGAGGTCCGGGCGCGTTTCGACGAATTCATGAAAACCCTATAAAAATGCTGACAATCGGAATTTGCGGAGACCATGCCGGTTTCCCCTGCAAGGCCAGGCTGATCCCTTGGCTGGAATCGAAAGGATTCAAAGTCGTGGACTTCGGAACAGATTCAGAAGTAAGCATGGACTATGCAGACGTAGCCCATCCCCTGGCCCTTGCCGTCGAGCAGGGACAGGTCGATTGCGGGATTGCCCTGTGCGGGACCGGGAACGGGATGGCCATGACCCTGAACAAGCACCAGGGCATCCGGGCCGGACTGGCCTGGAACAGTGAAATCGGACGGCTTGTCAAGGCGCACAACAATGCCAACATCCTCGTGCTGCCGGCCCGTTTCATCTCCTACCGCATGGCCCAAAACATCGTGCGGACCTGGCTGGAAACCCCCTTCGAAGGCGGACGCCACCTGCGCCGCATCGGGAAAATTCCCTGCGCCTGATGGCATTCCTGACGGTTGACAAGGCATTTCTCCGTTCCCCGGCCCCTGTTTTGGCGCGGGACATAGAAGCCTATCCGGAGGGCCTCATCCTGCCGGTGGACAAACCGTACAGGTGGACTTCAGCCGATGTCGTCCGGAAGCTGAAATTCCTCGCCTGCAGGTACTTCCAGAAAAAGAACCTGAAAGTCGGCCACGCCGGGACGCTGGACCCGCTCGCGACAGGAGTCCTGCTGGTCTGCATCGGAAAAGCCACCCGCGAGGCGGAAGCGCTGCAGCGGCACGAAAAAGAATACCTGGCCGGTCTGTCATTCGGGGCGACGACGCCCTCTTATGACCTGGAAAAAGAACCGGACCGGTTCTACCCGACAGAGGGGCTGACAAAGGAGCGCCTGGACGGAGTCCTGCAGGGATTCCTGGGAGAGCAGGAGCAGATCGCCCCGCTTTTCTCCGCCAAGTCCGTAGAGGGAATCCGGGCGTACGAAATGGCCCGGAAGATGTACAAGAAGGCAAAGTCGTCTCCCGGGGAGGATACCGCAGGCTTCGACAAAACAGCGGAGGAACTCCTCAGCCGGCAACGGATTACGATTTCCGACATCCGGCTGGAGTCTTTCCTTCCGCAAGGCCGGATTCCGCAGGAAGAGGCGGAAGCGTCCGCACGGAGTGCACGGATCCACGTCGCCGACATATCGGATTTCCACTTCCCGCATGCGGATATCCGGATCACCTGCTCGAAAGGGACCTATATCCGGGCACTGGCGCGCGATATCGGAGAAGCCCTGGACACCGGTGCCTTCCTGGATTCGCTCCGGCGCACGCGCAGCGGAGATTTCCGGGCGGAAAATGCCCTGGATATGGAAGAGGCGGCGGATTTAATGAAAATCGTTCCGTAACATGGAATACACGGAGAGGAAATACAAAGTAGCCGGACACGTTTTCAGCGTGATCCTGGATGCGCCCTGGTGTTTTATGCACTATACGCCCGCCGTAGCGGAGCGGATCGCCCGGGCAAGGCGGGGAGAAGCCATCATTTCGGGAGAAGAGACCCTGATGCCCACCCGGGCCGGAGACGATATCCCGGCAAGGACTTTCGTGAAGAAACGTTCCGAAAGGCCGGCGGACTTCCACGCGCACATGCTGGATTTCTCCCAGTATGAACCGTTCTATTATGACGGAGACGAACCCGCCGCGTTCTCGCTGCACGTCCTCGACGGAGAACCCGGTGATTTCGCACCGCAGGAACTGTCCCTGATCATGAAAATTGACAAGGAACCGCCGTTCTACGACATCTTCCAGTACCGTGGCGGAACGATCTATCAATACCTTGCAGAGAATGGGACAGTGAACGGGACGCTTTGGGTCAAAGAAGGAGGAAACGAAGCCTATTTCTGGAGCGGACAGCAGGGACGGCCGTATGCCGACGTGTTCCACATTGG
>CADBPH010000321.1 GCA_902796455.1 uncultured Bacteroidia bacterium | reverse complement strand
TTTGAGAGGCAGTGTAGTACTTCGTCTTTGACAGGCGTATTTATACTATAAAACACTGCCGCATGAAAACACTTTCCCTGAAATCACAGTGGGACCAATTGCCGTCTGACGGGGATCCCGTGATTCGAGAACGAATCTGGCGGAAAATCCGGTTTCGGCTCGGCCGGCGGGTGCGAATTGCTGCCGTCATTACCGCCGCCGCGGCCTTTGCCGGCCTGTTCTTCGGCCTTCGGCCCCATTCCTTCCTTCCCTGGGCAGAGCCGAAAATCCAGACGTATTCCGTTACCACTCCACCCGGCACAAAAACACGTGTGGCCCTTCCTGACGGGACCGTCATTTATGTGAATGCCGGCTCGACATTGTACTATACCTCCAACTTCAATGTAAAGGACAGGGACGTCACGCTTGACGGGGAAGCCTATTTTGAAGTGGAAAAGAATCCGCGCCTGGCCTTCCGGGTCATCACCCAGAACGGAGTCTTCTCTGTCTTGGGGACGAAATTCAATGTCTCCTCCTATGCAGAGGACGGGATTGTCCTGGGCGCCCTGGTGGAGGGTTCCCTCCAGTTCGAACGGGAAGGGGAAGCCCGCCGGATCCGGCCCGGCGAGGTTCTTTCCTTCCAGAAAGGAACCTGCACTGTCAAGCAGACGGATGTTTCCCAGTACTGCTCCTGGACGGGAGGAAGAATAAAATATGACAGCATTTCTCTCCGGGACCTGTGCCGGCGCCTTTCTCGGGCCTATGACATGGAAATCATCCTGACATCCGACAGCCTGGGCGATCGGACAGTCCGGGTTTCATTCACACAAGACGATTCCATCGCCACCATCATGAAGACGCTGGGAGTCATTCTGCCAATCCGAGTCCAACGGACCGGAAAAACCATCTATATCCATGAATCATCTGAATAGCTCGCCATGCATAATTCACTGAAACACATCATTCTTATTCTGATGGGCAGTCTCTTTTCCCTGATACTTCAAGGGCAGACTGTCACGAAGACTTTCCGTGGAGAACCGCTGAAAAAAGTCCTTGAGGTAATCGAAGGACAAACCGGGTACTCTTTCGCCTTTGAAAAAGGCGACGTGGACCTCAACACGCCC
Source organism: uncultured Bacteroidia bacterium (assembly GCA_902796455.1). GTDB lineage: Bacteria > Bacteroidota > Bacteroidia > Bacteroidales > UBA932 > Cryptobacteroides. Next base: position 16,776 of record CADBPH010000321.1, on the reverse strand, counting down.
GTTTCTGCCCAATTCCAGAATACGGGTATCGATGAGGTTCTGGAAAAAATCCTGGATCCGTCCCTCGAATATGCCATCAACGGAAAGTTGATTGCCATTTCGAAAAAGAAAAGGGAATCCCCGCCCCGGCAGCAGGTTCCGGGACCGACCCTGCTCTCCAAAACCGTCGTGTCTTCTTCGGACAACCTGCCGATGATCGGCGTAGGTGTCATCGTGGACGGCAAGAACATCGGCACGACCACAGATCTTGACGGACGGTTCTCTCTCTCGATTCCCGCGGATGCGAAAACAGTCACGTTCAGCTATATCGGCTATGAAAACAAGACATTTTCCGTCCAGGATCTGATCAAGGCACAAGTCGTGACGCTGGACGAGGCGGACAATACGCTCGATGAGGTCGTTGTCGTCGGTTTCGGTGTACAGACGAAGGAAAGCCTTGTCGGATCGATCTCCAAGATCGAGTCGGGAGAACTCGTCAATACCGGTTCCAATTCTGCAATCATGTCCATGAAAGGCAAAGTGGCCGGTATGCAGATCAATTCTCCCTCCGCAGTCCCGGGAATCGGAATGGAGAAGACACGTATTACAATCCGCGGTATATCGCATTGGACGGGAGCTACTTCCGAGTCTGCTGTCAACGATGCCAATGACAATGCCCCGCTGGTGATGATAGACGGAATCGAGCGCTCTATGGAGGAACTGGATCCGAATGAGATTGAGTCGATTTCCGTCCTCAAGGATGCGTCCGCGACGGCTGTTTTCGGGTCCAAAGGCGCGAATGGCGTCATCCTGATTACGACCAAGACCGGAGCGGTGGGGAAGCCCAAGATGCGGGCCAAGGTCGAATACGGTGTCCGTTCCGCGACGAACCTGCCCAAGCATGTTGATGCAGAAACGACGCTCCGCGAGGCGAATATCGCATACCGGAACGGACAGAATTTTTCCGCCCAGTATTCCGATGCCATTATCGAAAAGTATCGGACTCAGTCCGACCCCATCCGATATCCGGACATTAACTGGTTCGACGAGATGCTGGAAGACTTCATCCCGACTTACAATGCCAATTTCGACATTTCGGGCGGCACGGACAAATTCAAATATTTTGCTTCCGGAGCGTATTCCCATGACAGTACGCCTTTCCGCCTGATCTCCAATTACAGTCAGAATACCTGGTGCTCTGACCGGTATAATTACCGTATCAATATGGATATGAATGTTACGCCGACCACGACGGTTTCATTCAAGTTCGGCGGAGCCATCACAATCACCAAGTCTCCCATGAGTTCTGACCAGAACGGTGACGGAACGGTTTTCGTGCAGGCATATATGGCCTCCGGCCTGATGTATCCCGGTTATTACTCGGAGGAGGCTTTAGCTGCCTATCCAGACCCGAATTTCCCCAACGCCACGGGAATCCGTCTGGCGGAAAAAGTCGGAAGCGGATCTGCGGTTAACCCGATGGCCTACCTGATCAGTGACGAGTGGTATGAAAAGACCAAATACACGATCAATTCGGATCTGATTGTCAATCAGAAACTGGATTTCATTACCAAAGGTCTTTCCGCTGATGCCCATTTCTCCCTCTCCACAATCAATCAGCGTCAGTCCAATGTGTCTTCCGGCGGAATAAACTACCCGACTTGGAGAATCGACTGGGCGGCTTATGATGCCGGAGAGACGGATATCTGGATCAACCAGACAGGAGGGGCCGTCGATGTCTATACCAAACCGCCGGTAGGAGAAAGCGGCTCGTCTTCCATCCTTTCCGGAACACTCCGATATACTTTTACCCTGCAGGGCGGTCTTTATTATGCACGGAAGTTCGGGCGCCACAATGTGACCGGCCGTGCCGTTTACAACCAGAGACAATACAATTCCGGCGTCAGCGCACCGAGACGGAACCAGTCCGCCGTCGGGCGTGTGACATACGACTATGACAAGCGATATTTGTTTGAAGGGAATCTCGGTGTGACCGGGTCCGAGCAGTTCGCCCCGAACTACCGTTACGGCGTTTTCCCTTCGCTCGCCGTCGGCTGGGCGCTCCACAGGGAGAGTTTCTGGCGCAAGTCCATGCCGTGGTGGAACTTGATGAAAATCCGTTATTCATATGGCCTTACGGGTTATGATACGGCAGCGAGCGGTTATCTGTACCATACATCCTATACCCTCAGCGGCGGCCAATATGTAGAAGGGCCGGCAGCCAATACCGGAGCCCGGTGGGAGACAGCCCGGAAACAGGATTTGGGATTTGAGATGGGGTGGTTGAAGAATGCCATAACCCTGAATGTCGACCTTTTCGACGAGTATCGTTACGATATGCTGGTTGACCCGGTCGTCACTCCGCTTCTCGGTGCTTCTTCCAAGAAAACCAACAGTGCCAGTATCAAGAAGCATGGAATTGAGTTTGAATTGAATTTCCAGAAGGCTTACAATAATGGTTTCTTCTTTGATATCGGAGGGACGCTTGCCCTGACGGAAAACCGGGTCGTGACTTATTCGGATCCGCCGTACGAGGTCTTTTATAAAAAAGTGGCCGGCACCCCGGTAGAATCCAAGATGATGGGTATTTCCAGGGTTGACGGCGGCTTTTTCAACAGTATCGATGATGTACACGGCTATCCTTCCATCGCATCTGCCTGGAAGACGCTCGGCATGTTCAAGTATCTTGACTATTATCCGGATGCCATTATTGACGGGACGAACGATACCTATGTCGTCCGCGGTAATATGTATGCCCCCGGGAACTATTCCGTAAATCTCTCACTTGGTTATAAAAACCTGACATTCAAGGTTTCGGGAGCCGGGACGATCGGGCAGTACGGCGAGCTCAACCGGTCATTCCTGGTCCCGTTCTACAATTCCAACGTCAAGATAAACCAGCTCCAGACCGATTATTGGACTCCGCGCAATCACGATGCTTCCATACAGAACGTGCTCTTTGATGCAAACAATGCTACGACGACCTATATGTGGGCCGGAACGAACTGGAATTATTTGGGTATCCCCGGAGTGAGCTGGAGGAAATCCGACTATTTCGATATTTCCGAAATCTATCTGGCTTATACGATAAAAGGACGGAAGATGAAGGACAATTTCGGGATCGGAGGCATCACACTGAGCCTGGTGGCCAACAATGTCTATACCTTCACCAAATGGCCGGAAACGACCCCGCAGCAATTCAAGACATCAACCCTGTATTTCCCGCAGATGAGGACCATCAAATGCGGCGTCAACATTTCATTCTAAAAAAGGCGGGATTATGAAAACGAACAGAATACTCAATATATTGGCTGCCCTCGCATTTACGTGCAGCCTTTCTACCAGTTGTCACTATCTCGATCTGGACGAAGAGACCACCAGCCTCACCGAAGAGCAGGTGTTCGCAACTTACAGCCGTGCGAAGAGCTTTTTGGACAATGCCATCGCCCGGACGCATTTCGCTTATCCGGGGCGGGTGGACATCATCTTTATCTACGGGGGGAGTTTCCTCACGCAGACGGATGCAGCCGATACCGGCAATCCGACAGCCCCTTCCACGTCCCAATTCAAAAAGTGCAACCTTTCTGAATCCATGCTCGAACGATATTCATATATCGACGGTACGGCGACGAGCGGTGGGAATCTCCAGATGTCCTACAACATGTGGCGGATGATCAGGCAGGCCAACAAGGCGATTGAGAATTTTGACCTGATGATCGATGGGACTGAGTCGGAACGGAATGAATACCTCGGTGACGCCTATTTCATGCGTGGCCTTGGCCACTTCAACCTCTGCCGTTTCTTCGGCGGTGTCCCTTATATCGATCATGTCCTTCAGGCAGACGAGCCCTGGGATCTTCCCCGTGCGTCCTCCTATGAAACCTATGTCAAGGCGGCTGAGGATTTTTACAAGGCGTACGAATATCTCAAAGAAGCCGGTTTCAGCCGCCGCAACACGCCGGCCAACCTGAATACAGGCAGTGAGAACCTGGAACTCCCGAACGGATGTACGGCTCTTGCCCTTCGCGCCCGTGCGCTGATGTATGCCGCCAGTCCGCTCAATAATCAGAACGGTGTCACTGACTGGCAGGTGGCGGCAGACGCATCTGCAGAAGCGCTCTCCGTCGCCCTGGAGAACGGTTTTACGCTTCAGCCGCTGGAAAACTATACCGACCTTTTTTACCGGGCGACCACGACGAATGAGACAATCTGGTCAAACATCGCATCGCGTGTCAATACAGATCAGGCAATCTCTACCCTCATCCCGTCCATCCTCTCCCGGGGGTCCGGGACTTCTTCCATGAATGGTTACGGAACACATCCTACCCAGAATTACGTCGATCGTTTCGAAACGCTGGACGGGTATCCGCTCCAGACGGCAGCCCAGCGGGCAGAAGCCGTTGCGGCAGGCAGTTACAATGAACAGGCTCCGTACCAGAACCGGGATCCGAGGTTTGATATGGTTGTCATCCATGACGGCTCTCCGGCTCACTCCCAGGCCCGGATCACCTCTGCCGGAGGGTGTTACAATATTTATTATGATCCGGAAACGAAGACTTGGCCCCGGACGGCTCTGAACGGCCTCAATGTCACCCTCGGCGTCGATTGGGACACCCAACCGATGGCGTCGGAGGGATATACCAATACAGGGTATTACAGCAAACGATACTATGACGGGTCCTTCTCGGGAAGCCATGCGATTGTCGATCCCATGGTCCGGCTGGCTGAACTCTATCTGAATTATGCCGAGTGCGTGAATGAAGCGTATGGGCCAACCGGCCGGGTGACAAGTTATGCCAATGTCAATCTCTCCGCGGTCGATGCGGTCAATGTGATCCGTCACCGGGTCGGAATGCCGGATGTGCGGAGTGCCTATACCGGCAATGCTGATACGTTCCGCGAACGGATCCAGAACGAGCGGTGTGTGGAATTTGCCTATGAGAGCAACCATTACTGGTTCGACATCCGCCGCTGGAAAACGGCTCCGGAACTGATGTCCCGGCCCCTTGAGGGGATGATGGTAGAATCTTGTCTGCCGGATGACGAGCATCCGCTCGGGAAGAAATATACCCGCCGCGAACTCGCCCCGTCCCGCCAGGGCGTCTGGAAAGACTGTATGTATGTCCTGCCGTTTTCCCACAATGAGGAGATTACAATGACTGAATTTAAAAACAACGCCCCTTGGCACTGATAACTGAAGAAATGAAAAGACATTACAGAAATCTAATTTCGGTCTTCGCCGTCCTGTTTACGGCCGGGGTGACCCTTTGCGCCCAAGAGGCCCAGAGAACAGACTCTCTGGTATGGCTTCCCTACAATGTCAGCAAACCTTCGGGGCAGACCACAGGTATGATGTTCAGTATATCGCCCCAGGATCTTTCCAGGAGGGTTTCCGGAGACCTTCGCAGCAGACTTGTCGGTATGGTTCCCGGACTGGAGGTTACGGAGAATGGCGGAGCCTATTTCGGTTCGATTTCTTCCAACCTGGCCTCCTATGCAATCGGCGGGGGTGGCTATAACATCAATATGAAGGGTTTCGGTACTGTTGTCGCCATCATTGACGATATGCTGGTCCCCTTCAACCAACTTCTCCTTGAGCCGAACCAGATCGAGTCTGTCACGGTATTCTCCGATGTCCTTGACAAGTCCAAATTCGGTCCGATGGGCTCGAACGGAAATCTGTATATCCGGACCCACAGGGGAGAGTATGATACGCCGTTGAAAATCAAGACTTCATTTGATTCGGGGATTCGGCTGACCGAACGGATTCCCGAGTGGCTTTCGGGAGAGGAATATGCCGTTTACAACAATAAGGCGCGCCTAGCGGCAGGATATACTCCGCTCTATTCCGATGAGGATATCGCCGCTTTCCAGGAGAGAGATCCTTACAGCCAGACGACCCCGAATGTCGATTACCAGTCCTTGATGCTGAAGCGGTGGCTTCCGACTTCCAACCTGAACCTGAGTCTTTCAGCGGGAAGCCACATTGTCAAATATGCTTTCGCGCTGAACGGATTCCATTCGGGAGATATCCAGAAAGGATCGGCGGATTATTTCTATGACAAAATCAATTATTCCGGAAGCGTCTCCTCCAGAATCGGGAGATACATCGAAGCCGGAGCCTCTTTCATCGGTCTTTTCGGCGCCTACAAGGGAGACCGGACATCCTGGAACAGTTACCGGTCCGTTCCGGGAATCGCCTTCCCGCTGACGCTTTCGACAACGACCGACGACAATGGGGACGAGGTGACCATCTTTGGCGCCAGCAAGGTTTATCCGAACAACCCGTATGCGGCGACTATGGTCGGCGGATATCAGACGAAGAAGGTTCGCTCCGGATTGTTCCAGGCCTATGTCGATGCGGATTTCTCCTGGATCCTTCCGGGATTGAAATCCAAAACATCCTTGATGACCAATTCTTTCGTGTACTCGAATATCGGCATGAACCACGATTACCTGGCTTACTATTGGGATAAGGACGAAGGAGTGGGAGAAATCTCCACCCATACCGGACAGAAGTCTACCTCTAGGAGTCTCGGAGGAACGGCGGTTGCGGAGAACCTCTCCATGTACGAGAAATTGTACTTCGACCGGACATTCGGCGGACATACCATCAATCTGGGAACCGTCTTGTACCTGAACCGGGCATTCAACCAGTCCGAGACGGATTTCGAGCGCTATCTGTTCCTGGTCGGAAACGCGGACTGGTCCTACGGAAACCGGTACGCCGTGCAGTTCAACGCCCAGTATTCCGGGTCGGACCGCTTCGCCAAGGGCTCCCGTTTCGGATTCTTCCCCTCCATCGGGCTTTCGTGGACGGTCTCCAACGAAGCGTTTATGGAGGATGTCAAGGGGATCACCTACCTGAAACTGCATGCCCAGGCCGGTACCTATCCGGACCGCGACAATGCGACCGGCAGCCATTACTTGTATGAAATGGTCTATTCCCGGGCCAGCGGATACCAATACGGTCCTACGAGCATCGGCGCCGCTTCCCATTGGTTCGGTACGACCAACCGTGCCTCCGTCAATACGACGACCACCCAATACGGCAATCCGAACCTGACCTGGAATACCATGCGGCAGATCGATGCCGGCATCGATCTCACCCTGTTCGGCTGCCTGGATCTCAGTGCCGAGTATTTCACCTGGGATTATACGGGGAACATTGCCGATATCTCCGGCGCTTTGCCGTCTGTTTTCGGGTTCTCCGATATTGTGGCGTATGCCAATCATTCCCGCCAGGGAACATCCGGGCTCATTACCGCGCTTCAATATCATAAGCAGATTGGCGATCTCAAGTTGCGGGTCGGCGCTTCGGCAAGTACCCACAACCGGATCTACAAGAAAATCGTGAGCGACTTCTATTCCCCTGGGAATGAGCATTTGAAGAAGACGGGGACCTCTCCTTACGCGGTCTGGGGCCTGGACTGCATCGGACGTTATACGTCTGAACAGCAGATTCAGGAGAATCCCGCCTATGTCAGCAAGGATCTCCTCCGGACCGGTGACCTGATGTACCGCGATGTGAACGGTGACGGGACCATTGATGACAATGACAGGATGGTCATCGGCAATACGACTCCGAAACTCCGATATGGCGTGTATCTCGGGCTCGAATACAAAGGCTTTGATTTCGAGGTCGTTGGGACAGGCCGATGGGGCGGGGAGATCGAACTCAATTCCGACTATTTCTTCAATGGATGGGGAACCGGGAACTATTCGGCCTTCGTCAAGGATGAAATGTATCCGAACCTTTCCTATGCCAAGTCTTCCAATAACTTCGTCATGAGCAGTTATTGGCTGACCAAGCAGAACTGGTTCAAGATCCAGGCCTTTGATGTGGGATACACCTTCCGTCTTGACAAATCTCTCAAAGAGGTCCGCCTTGACATCAAGGGAGAGAATCTCTTGACGCTGACAAAGGTGAAATATATCGATCCGGAGGCACCCGATGCCGGCGTGACTGCACGCCCGCTGATGCGGGTCTTTACGGCAGGTGTATCGCTTAATTTTTAGCAAAATAGGAGACAATTATATGAAAACAAGACTTTTACATATTCTCGCCGGAGGACTGGTTCTCCTATGTATAGCAAATGGTTGCAATTTTCTGGAACCGAAACTCAGCGGTTCTTACAATGATGAGAACTACACGGATTACCCGCAGGTGGTCCGCGGTCTGGTCGAGCATGCCTACAACCTGCGCCCCCGGACGTATGCGTCGATCCGTTATGCCGCCTCTGATGCCTTGACGGACAACGCCGTCTTCCGCTCTGAGAGCAACGCAAACCGGTTGTACTCCATCGGTTCCGGCAGTCTGGGCGATTCTCCGTTTTCCTCCGTCTGGTCGAATGAGTATACGGGCATCTACTATTGCAACCTGTTCCTGAAAGACGACCTGGGCTACAACACCCGCTACTACCTGGATGCCGGAGCTGACGAACTGTTCCGGAAATGTCTGCAGGGAGACGCTTATGCCCTCAGGGCGTGGTATTACTACTCGCTGCTTCAGCATTTCGGCGGGGAAGGGACGGATGGTGTTCTCTACGGCGTCCCTCTCGTCACGGAAGCCATCCAGCTATCCGAAGTAGATCCTGCAAAACTGACCCGTGCGACTTTCGACGCCACGGTGGAACAAATTCTTTCCGACTGCGAAAAGGCCTATGACCTGCTGCCCTACAACAACCGGGATTATCCGACCGATCCCACCTTCGCGGTTCCCGTGGTTGGTTCCGTGCGGTACACGATGATGGACCAGGTCTCCGTCGATGGTCTCAGGGCGATGGTCTATCTTCTCTGGGCCAGCCCCGCTTTCAATCCGAACGGAGACAAGACCCGGTACCAGAAAGCAGCAGAATATGCTGCCAAGGTAATCCGGCACAAGCTGGAGGTGGAAGGCCCCATGGGGTTCGATCCGACCAAGGGCTTCACCTGGCGGGATGGCAACAGTCCGGAAGCCATCTTCCCTTCGACGACCTATTCCACCTCGACGTATGAGACAACGTTCTATCCGATCGGCTTCGGAGGCAGTGCGGACTATTCCCCGTCGCAGGATCTGGTGGATGCTTTCCCGATGGCCAACGGATATCCCATTACGGATCCCCGGAGCGGGTATGATCCGAATGCGCCTTATGTCGGCCGCGATGCGCGCTTCTATGCTGATATCCTCTATGACGGGTCCGAAATCATCCGTGACGGAACCGATGAGGTGATGTACACGATTGAATCCCATGAAGGGGGGAAAGATGGACCCAAACTCACCGGGACCTCCCGTACGGGATATTATATCAAGAAATTCCTGTATTCCGGATGGAATAGTTATGACAGCAATGTGCTCTCAAACGTTTCCGTCGTCTTTTTCGAACGGTGGGAGCAGATGTGCCTGATTTTCGCCGAGGCGGCTTCCGAATTCCTGGGATCTGCCGAGAACGCGTCTTTGGGATACAGTGCCAAGGAAGTGCTCGGATGGGTCCGCGCACGTCCGACGACAGATGGGACCCCCGGGATCACAGTCGATCCGTACCTCGATGAATGTGCCGCATCCCCGACACTTTTCCGGAATCTTGTCCGCAATGAGTGGCGGATCACGACTTGCTTCGAGGGAACCCGGTATTTCGATCTCCGCCGCTGGGGGGAAAACCTGAATGTGCCGGTCCATGGGGCTGTAATCACGCTCTCTGAAGACGGGACTCCCAGCTATGGCAATACTGTCCTGGAGACCAAGAACTATCCTTCTCCCTGGCATCCGATTCCTGTCGGAGATATCCGTCGTTGTCCGAATCTTGTCCAGAATGCCGGATGGGCAAACTGGAGATAACCAAAAAGAAATGTGATTATGAAAAAGACAATCATACTTTTATCGGTCTGTCTTCTCATGACGGCTTGCTATGAAGATTTCGTCCGGGATTACGATTTCTCGGCGGTCTATACGATGTATCAGTATGATCTCCGGACGTTTATCCCCGGAGAGGAAGATCTCGAGGTGAGTTTTACGGCAGCCCTTGCCGGCGTGATCGAAAACGACCGGGACCGCAACGTACGGGTATCCATAGACAACAGCCTCCTGTCTTCCGACCTGTCCGTGTTCTCCGAAGATGGCAGTGCAGGGGCTTTTACTGCGCTGGACGGGCTGATGGGGAAGGGGAACTTTGGCGCCACCTCCCAGCCGTATGTGACCGCGGAAATGGCAGCCGCCGGCCTTTCGGAACTGGCCCCTTTGCCGGAGTCCTACTATACGGCTTCTCCGGGAGGGAATCTTGTGATCGGGAAGGGGAATCATACGGCCAAACTTCGCATTTCTCCGACCCCTCAGTTATTCGAAGATGAGAAAACGCTGAAACCGTATTATGCGCTGGCCTTCCGTATCGATCAGGCCGATGCAGATAAAGTCCTTCCTGAAAGGTGTTTCCAGATTATGGCGATCAAAGTGGAGAATTCCTTTTATGGGAACTGGTACCATGGCGGCCGCCGGGTCGTTGTCAACGACCAGAGCGGAAAAGTCGTCAGTGACGAAGTCTATTCCTTCCAGATTCCCCAGCCGGATACCCGGGTTTATACATTGACGACGGAGGGGATGAATTCGGTCCTGACAAACAAAATCTCCAATCAGGCGGGACAGCTCCGGCTCATTTTCGGGACTGACGGCGAAATCACCGTCGAAGATCCTTCCGGAATGCGCGAGATCCGTCCGCTCAACGGGCGGCACAGCAGTCACAACGGAGCAAAGCTCCTGCAGGACCGGAAGATCTTCTTGAATTATACTTGGAACAACGGAGACGGAACGTCCTCTTATGTGACAGACACGCTTTTCTTCCGGAACCGGATGCGGGATGGGATGAGTGAGTGGCAGGATGAGAACCCCAATCATTATGAATAATTTAGCGCAGCCAGCATATGAAAAGATTTCTGAATATCCTTACCAGTGCCTTTTCGGTCCTTGCCGTTCTTCTGCTCTCAGGCGCTTGCGGAGAGGAAAAAGAAAAAATGGAGGAACCATATCTCAACGTTGAGAATACCTATGTCGAAGCCGAGGGGGAAGGAGATGGTGTCCTTCTCAGCATCCGGTCGAACCTCAGTTGGACCATTACCGTGGAGGATGCCTCCGGGGCTGAGGCGGAATGGGTCGCGTTTGATTATACGTCGGGAGAAGGGGACGCCGATGTTCTCGGTTTTGTGCAGCAGGGCAGCCGGACCGAGGATCGTTCCTGCAATTTCGTGGTACGCTCGACGGACCGTTCCAAAGAAGTGTCTATTCCCTTCAAACAGTCGAAATTCTCTCCGACCCTCCGTCAGGTAGCGTTCACTTCCCTGACCAACATGGCCGCAAACTTGGAGGAAGGAGTGACGGAGCCGTTGATGGACTTCTCCTGGATCGAAGCGACCGTCGTGGGTGTCCCGGGAGAGAACATTCCGGCGGGATATTCCTTTATCACGGATGACGGGACCCTGTTCGTCAAGATGCGGTCATCCTCCGCTTCATTGAAAGAAGGAGACAGGATCCAGGTTGAATTCACGGAGGGTACGATCCTGCGTGAAAACAATGGCGGCATCCTGATTGATATCACCATGCCTGTCACCGTTCTTTCTTCAGGGCAGGAGGTCAAACCGGCCCGGATTACCGCAGATGCAGTCAGCCGCTATGAAAATGCCCTGGTCCAGGTAGATCCCTGTTTGGTGCAGGATTCCTATCTGGGGAAGACCTGGAAGGGGACCGTCGGGATGGACGCGGGCAAGCATGCCGGTGGGCTGTTTGATGTCGAGGTGGCTGAAGGAGCTTCTTTTTCGGGGACATCTGTTCCTTCCGGTGCCTGCTCGGTGACCGGCATCGTGATCGGGGGGAAAGTCCACCCCCGGAGCGCAGCGGATATTGTGGCGGGTGCTTCCGGCCGGGACATTCTTGATGACCCTTATACGATCGATCCGATCCGTTGTTTCTTCCAGGTCGATCCCGCCACGAACAAGTATGTCAACGGCAAGGCTTCCGATGCTACCCGGTTCACGTTCAGCGCGGCCCCGGATTTTTCCATTGACGGAGCCGTTATCGAAAAGGTGGGCGGGACCGATAACAATCTCAACCTGGTCGTTGCGAACGGACAGCCGCTCCAAACGTGTTTCACGACCCGGAACTGGAATACCGCGGGGAATTATCTTCTCTATACCATCCCGGTCAACCAGAAGATATACGGAGATCTCGAGTTCGGTTTCTCTGTCTCCTGCGGTGCAGCCAACGTCTTTTCCGGCCCCTGGAAAGTATTCTGGAGCACGGATCAGGCGACCTGGCATAAGGTCGATGCTGTCTATGGCGGATCCAACCAAACGGCAGGGAGTGGCGGTGGCGGAGAGTTCTCCATGAAGAGCACTGCCCATGGAGCCAACCGCTATCTCGCAGAATTCTCCATTCCGGAAAGTAACGCGGTATCCTCAGGATTCCTCTATTTCAAACTGGAGCCGCCCGAAGTCAGCGCCTCCAATTCGACCCGGACCCTGCGGTGCAATGTCGGTTTCGTCCTGTCATCGCGTCTGCGGAATTATCCGATGAAGGCGTATCACAACGTCATTCTCAACGAAGCCTTTGAGGAAGCCGTGAACGGAATCTCCCCGGTCCAGGGTTTCCCGATCTATTACTTCGGGTACAATTCCAACAGTTCAGCCTATACGGGGAGATGGCAGATTACCGGGAATTCCAGCCAGGCGAGGGGAAGTCTTCGGATGTCCTCCAATTCCGGTGAAAACTATCTTACCTCTCCTGCGCTGTCCGCCCTGACCACCACGACGGACCTGATCGTGACTTTCAAGGCCGCCCCTTATGCCAGCGCGACCAGTACAGCCCTGCTCATTCATTCCAATCAGCTGGGCGTGCGTTGCATCGGCGGCGGAACCGCCGGAGAGATCATGTGGGACAATCCCGACTTCGGATCGGATCCTTTCCACTGGCATACGGCGACCTGCATGATAACAGGAGCCGGCCCGTCAACCCAGATCCAGATTGGCAATCTCAGTGCTTCAACAGCCACAGGTGCTTTTTATATTGATGATATCGTAGTATCCAGATAAGTTATGAAAAAACAGATTTTAATACTCATCTTCTTGGGCTTGACCTTCAGTGGCTTTGCCCAGGGTCTCCTTCCCTTCGTGCTTCCGGATGACAAGTATTCCGGGATCGACGAGGAGGCGATGGCGAACTTCACTGCCCTGAACGATGCGATTAAAAATGGGCAGGACCCCACTTTCGAAGCGGTTTCGCGTATTTTTCCCCACTACATGGATTATCCGAAGGCTCTCGTCGGCATTAAGGAGCACCATGGCCGGTTCCTGACTTCTTGGGACGGTGCCATCATTTTCCCGCCCCATTATCTGTCGTTCGAGGTATGGGAGAATCAGTCATATAACCAGATGATGGTGGAGCCGGTCCCATTTTCCAGTGACGAGGTGGAAAGGCTCGGAGAATCCTTGGAGAACGGGTGGCTCCCGGTTGTCTCGCGCAAATTCCAGTACCATAAAGTCGAGTATGCCCAGACGGTCATGGCTATCTCTGAGGATTTTGATACGGACAAGCCGCTCATCGCATGGGTACGGATGCGGGTGACCAATCATGCCAAAGGGAATAAGACGCAGCAACTGTCAGTCCGCTTCCGGGGGACAGGCAGCCGTCCGGCGTCACAGATCTGGGCAAGCTCCGGACGGATGATCGTAAACTGTCCGATGCTGATCCGGAAAGACGGGTCCCGCATTCTCAATGAGAACAGTGACGCCATTCTCTGGAGCAATCGCACGGACGGGATGTTCGGGGAGAACCGCCTGACTTTCACGCTGGATCTGAAGCCGGAAGAGGCGCAGGATGTCTATTTCTGCATTCCTTTCGAGCCGGTCCGGGAGCGGGATGCAGAGACGATTGCGGAAGGGGCGTTTGACAAGACCTTCGGGAAGGTGAAGGCCTATTGGGAAGGAATCATGGACAGGGGGATGCAGATCAATGTTCCCGAACCGGCCGTGAACGATGCCTACCGGGTCTGGTTGGAGAACAACTTCCTGTTGGTCCAGGAAGACAAACGCCGCCTGACCTACAAGACCATCGACGCCCCGTTCTTCTATGAAGGAATCTTCGGCTATGCCGCCGCGATGTATCTCAATACCATCACGACAGCCGGCTACTTTGAAGAGGCCCAGAAGTGTGCACAGATGTTCCTGCGGCTCCAACGGAAAGACGGGAGCATTTCCGGGGTGAACCGGACGAACGCCATCATCCCTCACCAGCACGGTGCCATCCTCTATGCCATCAGCCAGATTTACCGCATGGGCCGGGACAAGGAATGGTTCGCTTCTGTGGCCCCCGCATTGATTAAGGGCAGCAACTGGATTGAGGAGCAGCGCTCCCAGAACAAACAGGGCCGGAACGAAGTCGGTTATGGGATGCTTCCCAGGATGCGGTCGAATGTGGACGGTGGGGACGGGACCCAGGAGTACTGCGGCAATGCCTGGTGTTGGGCAGGCATGCACGAAGTCGGTTTGGCGTTGAAAGAGATGGGTGGATCATATGCTTCGGAGGGAAGGCGTTTGCTCCAACTGGCGGAAGAATACCGGAAAGATATCCTCGCCTCCATGGACAAGGCCACTGTCGTCAAGGACGGCGTGACGTACATTCCGCTCGATCTCGAGGAGCGGAAGCCCTTCCCCTATGCGCTCAACAGCTTTAATTCGTTCTATTATACGATGATCGGCAGCCGGATGCTGGAGTCGATGATCTTTGACAAGAACGACCCCCGGATGGAAGCCTACACCAATTATTACGAGCATTTCAAAGGCATCATCCTGGGCATGGTCCGGCACACGACCGTGAGCAACCGATTGGGATATACGGCCCATTTCTCTGCCGGGTACGGAATCTCCAACATGCGGATGGGAAAGCTGGACCGGTCCTTGATGAATTTCTACGGCATGTTCGCTTATGGCCAGGCCCGGAACCTGTATGCCACCCAGGAGCATGACAATTTCGTCTTGGGAAAGAACGACTCCTGGTATTACGCCCGTCAGCCGCATCTCCATTCGACTTCTGAACTGATCCGGACGACGAACAAAATGCTGATTTATGAGGAAAACGGGAATGACATCTGCCTCGCTTTCGGAATTCCCCGGGCCTGGCTCGAAGACGGCAAGGTCATCGAGGTCAAGAATGCCCAGACCTGTTTCGGCCCGGTTTCCTATCGGATTGATTCTGAGGTTTCCAGCGGCAGGATTAAGATTTCAGTCCAGCACCAGCCGAATTCTGCAACGCCCCATACCCTGAAGGTCAAATTGCGTCACCCTTCCGGAAAGGCCATTTCAAAAGTGCAGGTCAACGGACGTCCCTGGTTCTCGTTTGACAAAGAGATCATTACCCTTCCGGCAGGGACGAAAACCAGCCAGGTTACGGTATCTTTTTAATCGTATATCCGTCATCCAGAAACGTTTAATTCCGAATAACAATGGACAGAAGGCAGTTTATTAAAACAGGAGCCGCGGGAGCGGCCGGTCTGACACTGAGTTTCCACGAGGCCAAGGCCCGTACCAAAGAGGTGAAGACCCCTTTGGATGTCAAGGGTTATGTCCGCGAACCGGCAAAGCGGATCCCGGTTGTCGACAGTGCCGATGTCGTCATCATCGGGGGTGGTCCTGCTGGATTCGCAGCAGCCGTCGCAGCGGCCCGGAATGGCAGTGATGTCCTTCTTCTCGAACGGGAGTATTTCCTCGGCGGCCTTTTCACCGGTTGCGGGGTTACGCCGATCATCAACATGTACCATCGTCTCCCGAACGGTTCCGGGAAACAAGCCATTTTCGGAATTGCGGAGGAACTGTGCCGGAAACTGGACGCGGTCGGGATGCTCTGCCTGGAAGGAATCCGTCCGAAGGTGGATCCGGAAGCGGCCAAATATTTCATGGAGGAATTTTGTGCCGAATCCGGGGTACGGATCCTCTATGGTGTCCGTGCGGCGGAAGTGACCCGCTCCGGGGACGCCATTGAATCCGTCATCCTGGAGGGCAAGAGCGGCCGGGTCGCCGTCCGTTGCAAGTTCGTTGTCGATGCATCCGGGGACGGGGATGTCCTTGAATGGACAGGCGAAGACTTCACGGTCTACAAGAATGAGATCGGGGCGATGTGGCGGATCGGTCATGCGGACAATTACCGGAAAGGCAGTAATCCGACTCCGGTGAAGGGCGTCCGGACCCGATGGACGGCAGGGGAGAGGGACCAGGACGGGCTCGACATGTACAACCTGACCCGTATCCAGCTGAGTCTCAGGAAAAAGATGTGGAAAGAAATTGCCGAGAACCGAAAGAAAGAGGGAAATGAGGATCTCTATCTGATCGATACGCCTTCGGTCGTCGGCGTCCGCATCACGCGGGTCCTGAACAGCGTCGCGAATGTGACAACCGAGGGGGCCGCTACCGGGAAGGTCTACCAGGATGTAATCGGTCTGGCCGGTGGGGAGTCGAACCTCAAGTACAACGGGGGAAAGATCCCGACCGTTGAACGGAAGATGTGGCAGATTCCCTATTCTTCCATCACCCCGAAACATGTTCCCAACCTGCTGGTCGGCGGACGTTGTTTCGGCTTTGAGAAGGAATTGACCTTCGATGCCCGTGAGATCGGGACTTGTTTGTTGACCGGCCAGGCCGCCGGGGTTGCCGCATCAATTGCTGTAGCCAGCCGCCGGTCAAACCGGGAGATCGATATCTCCAAGCTCCAGGCCTGCTTGAAAGCGCAGAATGTCAGATGGGATGTTTAAGTCCGGATCCGGCCGGTACGCCGGGAATCATTTC
>CADBPH010000320.1 GCA_902796455.1 uncultured Bacteroidia bacterium | reverse complement strand
TCGTCATTGAGGGTGCGGACATCATGCCCTATTCGGATAATAAGGGAATCCAATACATGGGACTGCTCCAGTTCTTACAAAACGAAAGCATTTAGCAAACTCGAAAAACATTGCAAATTGACAGAATAATTCGAAAAACGGAACCCGGGGATTTCAAAAGTCGGGAATTGTGCCGGTGCATTTTTTACGATATTCGGGGATTCTCGGTTAATAATCCGCAGATTTTGCGGTTTATTTTCCGCAAATGATTATATTCGCAGAAAAATGAGAGGGATATGTATATCCATCAGACAGAGAATTGGCCGAATTTTACGTGGGATAAGGCCCGAATAGAGGCCCAGCAGTCGAAGATAATGAAGGCTGCCGGCTATCTTGAAGGACGTTTATCTACCATTGGCTTTGATGTTCAGCAGCAAGCCGCTGTCGAGGCATTGACGCACGATATTGTTGCTTCCTCAGAGATTGAGAATATCATTCTCAACTCGGACCAGGTCCGTTCTTCCGTGGCAAGAAGGATGGGTGTCCGCATTACAAACGAGACAGAACCTTCACATTATGTCGAAGGTGTCGTAGAAATGATGCTGGATGCCGTGAACAACTTTGCAAAGCCTCTAACCGATGAGCGGCTTTTCGGCTGGCATAACTGCCTTTTCCAGACAGGAAGAAGCGGAATGGAGGTTATCAATGTGGGTATGTATCGCGTTGATCCGATGAATGTGGAATCTGGTGCACTCGGTCGGGAGAAGATTCACTATCGCGCACCGGAGGCTGAAATGGTTCCTGCGGAGATGAAACGATTCCTGGACTGGTTCAATTCGGAAGAAACGCCCAAAAACTATATAAAGTCAGCGGTCGCTCATTTCTGGTTTGTCAGCATCCACCCCTTCGATGATGGTAACGGGCGTATCAGCAGGGCGATAGCAGATATGGCTTTGAGTCAGGCCGATAACTCCACTCTGAGGTACTTTAGCATCTCTCGCCAGATTAATAAAGAGAAACGAAAGTATAACGATATCCTTGAGCGCTGCCAGAAGGGCAATTGCGACATTACGGTCTGGATTGAATGGTATCTTAGCTGTATGCTGCGCTCCATTGAAAGTGCAGAAGAGATGCTGTCATCTATCCTGAATAAGGCCATCTTTTGGCAGAACCATTCTCAGGATGTTATCAGCGACCGCCAGAAGCAGGTGCTGAACACCTATCTCGACGGCTATGCCGGAAAACTGAAGGTGAAGAATTGGGCAAAGATTGCTTCCGTATCAGTCGATACCGCTGAGAGAGATGTCAAGGCACTCGTTTCTTCCGGCATTCTGGTACCGCAGCCAGGCCGGTTCAGGGATGTCGCGTATGGTATCCAGGTTTCAAAAGATAAGCTATTCGTTCCCGGCCCTGTCGGAGAGGGCGATTAAGTTGCAAAACTCAGATTACCCAATATATGAAACACTTACCGGGTCCGTCTCGAGACGGAGGGCATGCCGCCCGTAAGATGGACGGTATAGGGATTGGGCTTGCCTGTGAAACCGATTTCCGTTTCGTCTGCAAGCGAATCGGCGGCATATCGGTGGATTCTCATGGTCGTGTACGCGGACGCATCGCCTTCAAAGGTGATCATCGTTCCATAGCCGAGCTTAATGTATCCCGCATTGGCATAAGAGAAGTTGAGCCGGACGGAAACGGTCTCTCCTTTGGAGGCGCACTGGATTTCCATGTTGTCCCCGGGCGTCAGGAAGTCAGAAGGGGTCAGCAGGTACTTGAAGCGGTCGGCGAGCTTCTCGTCGGTCTTGTCGGAGAAGTCCGCAGCCTTTTCCTCAATGGTGTGATTGTGCCCCCACAGGAAAAGAATGTCATGGGATTGGGCGGCTTTCGCCAACGCTTCATACCAAATCTGGCCGCCATAATTGTCGCCTCTGTTATAATGCAGCGGCATATGGGACATGACGACGATGGGGCAATGATCGTCGAGGGACTCAACCCATTTGAGGAAACTGGCCGACGCGGATTCGGCGGATTTCCCGTATCGGTCCACGACATCGATGCCGCCATAGCCGGACTTCTCGAGCAGGATATCGTCATCTTCGAAGTCGCTGAACTCCTTGCCGCTTCTCAGGAGCGAATCATGGAGCGAGACGGCCGCAGCTGTGTCTTCGTCCTTCGCGCAGGCGACTTGCACGTACGTTATTCCGTAAATGTAGTAGCCGTCGCATCTTCTCGGGCCGCTGAAAAAAGCGGAATACCCATCCGTGCAGCAGGCATCGTGGGAGCCATAGGTGAAGAGGGCGTCGCAGGTCGGAGCCTCCAGGACGGAGTAGACTTCCGAATAAAGATCGCTGATGGGGAATTCCGGCGTCATGACTTTGCCTCCTCCGACGTAATCGCCGCCCAACAGGACGACGCTGGGCTTGATTCCTGATTTGTCGACAGCCGCTTTCAGGATGGAGGGAAAGAAATTGCCTTCTCCCACTTCATGGCGGTCACTGGCTGTGAAGAGGGAGGATGAGTGTTTCGCAGACCTGCTTTTCCCTTCCTTCCCGTTCCCTCTTCCCATATATGGCGGGTAAAATCCGTTGTCGATGAGATCCGTACAGGATGTCAGGGACATCGTTGCTCCGGCGAGGGCTGCCGTCGCTGAATTCTTCAAAAATTTCCTGCGGTCCATTTCACGATGAAGCGGTAAAAATCAGACAAATATACTGGCTCCCAACGGGATCAATCAAGCAAAGATAGTTTTTTCCCAATGATTTCCCAAAGTGAGTTGCCAGTTCATTCGTATCCCTTCATCCTTGCAGAAATGAATGCAAGCCCATATCTTTGCAAGAACGACAGGAGAATAAAACAAAAAACATGATTGACGAAATTCTCGCGTACAACCGCAAGTTCGTGGCCGAGAAGGCCTATGAACCTTTTGTTACAGACAAGTATCCGGCGATGAAGCTGGCCGTCGTCAGTTGCATGGACACCCGGCTGTCGGTCCTGCTGCAGGAGGCCCTGGGGCTGCGCAACGGCGATGCCAAGATTATCAAGAATGCTGGCGGACTGGTCCCTACTCCCTGGGATTCCGCCATGCGGAGCCTGCTCGTGGCGGTATACGAACTGGGCGTGCAGGAAATCATGATTGTCGCCCACTCCCAATGCGGCGCCTGCCACATGTGTTTTGCCCATTTCAAGGAAGAAATGCTCCGGCGCGGCATCCCGGAAGAAACCCTGACCCGCCTGCAGGCAGAAGGCATCGACCTGGACGCATGGCTGGAAGGCTTCCACGATACGGAAGCCTCTGTCAGGAAAACCGTTGCAGCGGTTAGGGAGCATCCGCTCATGCCCGCCGACGTGACCGTCCGCGGATTCATTATCGACTCCGTGACCGGCGCCCTGGAAGAAATCAGCACCTTTGCCCGAGAAGAAAACAGCTAATCCCCCTTCGCTATGGAAAAAACCTGGAGATGGTTCGGCAAGAACGACAGAATCACGCTCGCGATGCTGCGGCAAATCGGCGTGGAAGGCATTGTCACAGCCCTGCATGACGTCCCGCTGGGACAGGTATGGACCCGGGAAAAGATCCGCGACCTGCGGGAGTATATCGAAAGCTACGGCATGCGCTGGAGTGTCGTCGAGTCGCTCCCTGTCGTGGAAACCATCAAGTACGGCGGGCAGGACCGCGACGGGCAGATCGAAGTGTACAAGCAGTCCCTCCGCAACCTCGCCGCAGAAGGAATCCACTGCATCTGCTACAACTTCATGCCGGTGCTGGACTGGGCCCGGACGGACCTGTTCCACAAAAACCCGAACGGTGCGACAAACCTGTATTTCAATTACGCCGAATTCGCCTACTTCGACATATACATCCTGGGGCGGCCCGGTGC
>CADBPH010000319.1 GCA_902796455.1 uncultured Bacteroidia bacterium | reverse complement strand
GGGATTTTTATGTAAGTTTGTATTGAAAAACGACTTCGCATGTACAAACAGCTGATCAGACCCTTTCTGTTCCGGATGAATCCGGAGCGTGCCCATATCTTCACGCTGGAGATGTTGCGGCGTGTCCAGAAAGGGATGCTGGCCCGTTCCTTCATCCGCTTGCTGTACGGGAAAGAGTATCCCTCCCTGGAACGGGAAGTATTCGGCCTCCGTTTTCCTTCTCCGGTCGGGCTCGCCGGCGGGTTGGACAAAAACGGTGATTACTATAACAATCTGGGAGACTTCGGATTCTCTTTCATGGAAATCGGTTCGCTGACTCCACAGCCTCAGGACGGGAGGCCCAAACCGCGGCTCTTCCGCCTCCCCAAAGACAAGGCGCTGATCAACCGGATGGGAATCAACAACAAAGGGATCATGCACGCCATCTCCAACCTGAAAGCGGACCGGCCGCGCGGCTTGGTGGCGGCGAATATCGCCAAGAATTCCTCCTCCCAGGGCATTCAAGTCGTAAAAGACTATGTACAAGCCTTTACGATGCTGTATGATTTTGTGGATTTCTTTGTCGTCAACATCTCCTGTCCGAACGTAGAGGGGCTTACTTCGCTGCAAGATGTATCTTACCTCTCCGATATCATGGACGAACTGTTGGACAAACGGGTGGGCATGGATGTTTATAAACCGGTACTGCTGAAACTTTCACCGGATCTCGACCATGAAAGCCTCGATGAAATCCTCTCGTATGCCATGAGCTCCGGCATTGACGGCATCGTGGCCGGCAATACCACCCGCAGCCGGAACGGGCTGACTGCCCCCCAGGAGAAAATCAAGGCCATCGGAGAAGGCGGGCTTTCCGGTGCTCCACTCTATCCCAAAAGCCTGGAAATGGTCCGCTACATCCATGAAAAGACAGCAGGCAAGCTGCCCATCGTCGGCTGCGGAGGAATCATGTCCCCCCGGCAGGCGCAAGAAATGCTGGATGCCGGTGCCTCCCTCGTCGAAATCTATTCCGGTTTTGTATATGAGGGGCCCGCGCTGGTCCAGCGGATCAAGAAACATCTTGCGAATCAGAAATAATTTATCATGACCGCTGCTTCCATCTGCACGATCGGCGATGAAATCCTCATCGGCCAGATTGTCGATACCAATTCCTCCGCCATCGCCCGTTCCCTGGGCTCCATCGGCATCAAGATCAACCACATGGTCTCCATCGGAGATCAGCATGACGAGATTGTATCCACACTTCGCAACGAATTGGAAAACAATGATATCGTCATCGTAACAGGCGGTTTGGGACCGACCCGGGATGACATTACGAAACAAGCGCTCGCCGATCTGACGGGCAGCACGGGGTACCGGATGGATGCCGCTCAACTGGCCATTATCCACGAGATCCTCGCGTCCCGGGGATTGGACATGATGGAGGTCAACCGCCTGCAAGCCAGCGTCCCGGACACCTGTGAAGTGATTCCGAACAAAAAAGGCACGGCGCCGATCATGGTCTTCCGGATCGGGACTTCCGGAAAAACCCTTTATTCCATGCCCGGCGTTCCGTTCGAAACGCTCGGCGCCCTTCCGGATGTTCTGGAAGACATCCGCCGGCATCATCCCGCCCTGCAGGACATCCGCCACCGGAACATCATGACTTTCGGGATCGCAGAATCCGCCCTGGCCGAGAAAATCGCCTCTTGGGAAGATGCGCTTCCGGAAGACATGCATCTCGCCTATCTTCCCAATCCGCTGACAGGCGTCAAGTTACGCCTTTCCATTTACGGCGGGAACGCCCAGGATGACGACCGTCGGATGCAAGAGCAGATCTCCCGCCTGAAAGATATCCTCGGCGATACCATCTACGCCGAACAGGAAGACCGGCTTGAGCATGTCATCGGAGAAATCCTGAAAGCAACCGGCAAGACTCTCAGTGCGGCAGAATCATGCACGGGAGGTGAGATTTCCCACCTGTTGACGACCGTCCCGGGCTCATCGGCCTACTATCTGGGCTCCGTCACCTCGTATGCCGTACCCGTCAAGGAAAAAGTGCTGGGCGTACCGCCGGAAACCATTGAAAAGTACGGCGTTGTCAGCAGTGAAGTGGCGGCAGCCATGGCGGAAGGGGTCCGGAAGATCACCGGCAGCGACTTTTCCGTCTCAACGACCGGGCTGGCCGGACCGGGAGGCGGCGATGGGACGAATCCGGAAGGAACCGTTTGGGTCGCAGTCAGTTCCGCACTTGGAACGCAGACAAAAAAATTCCTCTTCCATAACGACAGGAAGAGGAATATCGAGCGTTTCGCTGCTTCTGCGCTGTTTTTCCTGCTGGAGGTCATCCGGCGCGAGACAGCCGTTTGACTTCCGAAAAGACCCTGAGGAAATTCCCTCCGGCCACCTTGGCGATCTCGTCTTCAGCATACCCTCTCCGGCGCATTTCTTCGAAAATAACGCCGATTTTCGATACGTCTTCAAGCCCCTTGGGGGCAACGGTAATCCCGTCGAAATCCGAACCGATCCCGACATGGTCGATTCCTGCGACGGATACGGCATGATCGATATGGTCGACGACATCCCGGTAGGACGGCCGGTCCATGGCCAGAAGCTTTTCCTGCATCCGATGCCACCCCTGAACGGCCTCCATGTCAGACGGGGCTGCAATGAAGCGGTTTTCCGCCGCATCCACTTCATCCTCGATCCGGGAATAGGTCTTTGCAAAGGAATCGGACAGAAACACGGGGTAGAAATTAATCTGGATGACCCCGCCCTGGTCGCGCAAGGCGCGCAGCATTTCATCCGACATATTCCGGCGATGCCCGGCCAGGGCACGGCAGCAGGAATGCGTTGAAACAACAGGCGTTTCAGAGACCTCCAGGCAGTCATAGAATGTCTTGTCGGAGGCATGGGCCAGGTCGACAATCATCCCCAACCGGTTCATTTCGCGGACCACCTCCCGGCCGAACGGACTGAGGCCGCCCCAGCGGGTTCCCTCGGCCGCACTGTCCGCCAGTGCATTGTCTCCGTTATGCGTCAGGGTAAGATACCGGACTCCCTGCCGGAAAAAATACTGCAGCAAAGGGATGGACTGCTGGATCGGAGACCCGTTTTCCATGCCGATGAGAATCGACACAAGTCCCTGTTTCTTATTGATTTCCAGTTCATCCGGATCGGTGGCCAGGATGACGGAATCCGAATGGGCCCGCAAACACTCCTGAAGGCGGTTCAGCATGTCCGTCGCGTGGTGGGTGGCATCCTCCATCGAAAGGCTTGCCGGGGTATACAGGGCGAAAAAACTCGCATCGACGCCGCCGGCATGCAGCTTTGGGAAATCCACCTGCGCCAAAGGATTATCCTTTCCCAAATCACGCAGGCGCATGATCTGGGAAGGGGTATCGCAGTGCGAATCGAGAACGAACATGGTGCTTATTTCTTTTTCGCGTTCTCGTAGCGGATTACCGAAGACTTCACGACATTGATGATATTCACATCCGGTTTGCTGGCGAAGACCACTTCGCTGCCTCCCTTGAGGTCCAGGTTCAGATCCGCCGTGGCGTTCACCCAGAACGAACCGTTGTTCATGTTGGCAGTCGCTTCCAGAACCGTGAAATTGATGGCATCGATGCTGGAAGCACCCTGGCCGTCGATTTCCAGCGTTTCTCCCCTTCCGGCGACAGTTGCCTTGGAGGATCCCTTGGCCGAGATATGCAGTTCCTTGCAATTCCCGTTCGCATTGATGGAAGAAGATCCGGACAAGGCCATGTCCATTTTATCCGAAGTATGCGTCAGGTTCAAAAGGGATGAATTCTCGGTCTGGAGCGAAATGTCGGGGGTTTCCGCGGAAACAGTCGCAGCGGCTTTCTTCGACAGATTGACATTCAGTTTCCGGGCGGATACCGTCAGGCTGGCGATCTTGGCGTTGTCCCCGGCGAAAAGGCTGAACTGCTGGGTCTTGATCGTGAAACCGGGCGCATCGAAGACAGCATTTTCGCTGACATTGAGGGTGCTGATGGACGGTGCACTGACCGTAACACGCAGCACGGGAGACGCTCCCTTGGCCTTGAGGGATTTGGCCAGTTCCTTGGGCATCGATTTCTCATTCAGGCCGATATACAGGGTCTTTCCCCGGAGGTAAATGTCCACATATTCCTCCAGGTTACCGTCCACCGTCCATTCCGCCAAATAGCTGTTGCTTTCCACCAGTTTGACCTGGAATGCATTGGACACCTGGATGTCGTCAAACGATGCGAAATCCTTGTTCCGGGTAATTGTCTGCGCCCCCAGCGATGCCTCCAGGCAGAGAGCGGCGGCCAGCATCAAGATTGCTTTTTTCATAATGATATTCGGTTTTAATGGCTGAATTACAGCTTCTTATTCTTCCATTTTTTCCATCAGGGTTTCCCATTCCTGAATCCGGGCGTCCAAATCCCGCTTGTCTTCCAAGTATGAGCGGGTCAGCTCCATGACATCCGTTTCAGGACCGGGAGAAGCCAGCTGGGCTTCAATCTGTTTCATCCGGTCTTCCGTCTTGGCGATTTCCTTCTCCAAGAAATCAATGCGGCTGCGGAGCTTCTTCTCTTCCCGTGAAAGAATCCGCCGCTGGCGGAATTCTTCCCGCGCCACCGGGACTTCCGGTGCCGGAGCCGGGGCCTTGACCGGGAAACGGCGTTCCAACTCACTTAAACTCTGCAGTTTCCGTCTGTCCAGGAAATCTTGGACGCTCCCGAGGTGCTCCTTGACACGGCCATCCCGGAACTCATACAATTTTCCGACGAGGCCGTCCAGGAAATCCCGGTCATGGGATACTACAATCAGCGTACCATCATAAGCGGCAAGCGCCTGTTTGAGAATATCTTTCGAGCGGATATCCATGTGGTTGGTCGGCTCATCCAGGGCCAGGACATTATAAGGCTCCAGCATCAGGCGCGCCATGGCCAGGCGGGCCCGTTCCCCGCCGCTGAGCACGGATACCTTCTTGTCGATATCTTCCCCGCGGAAGAGGAATTCAGCCAGGAGATCCCGCAGTTTCGAGCGGATATCCCCGACAGCCACCCGGTCCAAGGTTTCATAGACCGTAAGGCTGCCATCCAGGGTATCCTCCTGATTCTGGGCATAGTACCCGATCTTGACATTGAATCCGATCCGGGCGCTCCCTTCCAGTGGGCTCAACTGCCCCATTATCAAGCGCATCAACGTCGTCTTGCCTTCTCCGTTCCGCCCGATCAGGGCCACCTTTTCTCCCCGGGCGATCTCAATGTCTGCGCCCGTGAAAACGGTCTTGCCGGGATAACCTGCGGCCAAGTCGACAGCCTTGAAGACGACATCCCCGCTGCGGGGTGCCGGCGGAAACTTGACACGAAGCGTCGCATTGTCGGTTTCATCCACTTCGATGCGCTCGATTTTCTCCAAAGCCTTGATCCGGGACTGGACCTGGTTCGATTTCGTGGGTTTATAGCGGAAACGGGCGATGAAGTCCTCCGTTTTCTCAATCATGCGCTGCTGGTTCTCATAAGCGGCCATTTGCTGCGCCATCCGCTCTTTCCTCAGCTCAACATATTGGCTGTAAGGAACTTTATAATCATGGATGCGTCCCAGCAGAATCTCCACGGTCCGATTCGTAACCGTGTCCAGGAAACGACGGTCGTGAGAAACCAGCAACAAAGACCCTCGGAAACTTTTCAGGTAGTCTTCCAGCCACTCGATCGATTCGATATCCAGGTGATTGGTCGGCTCGTCCAGCAGCAGGACTTCCGGGTCGGACAGGAGGATTTTGGCCAGCTCGATGCGCATGTTCCAACCCTGGCTGAAAGTCTCGGTTTTGCGGGAGAAATCCGCATCCCGGAACCCCAGCCCCAGCAAGGTTTTTTCCGCACGGACGGTCGGAGGATCGGAATGCTCCATGGCAAGGACGTCGTTCAACTCGCCCAACCTTTGAATCAAGTGAGCATATTCTTCCGATTCATAATCAGTCCTTTCCAGGAGCTGCTCATTAATCCGGGAAATCTCGGCCTCCATATCGGAAACCGCTTGGAAGACCGTCATGGTTTCCTCCAGGACAGTCCGTCCCTTGTGGTGTTCCATGATTTGGGGCAAATATCCGATCCGGATACCGGACGGCTTGTCTATCTGTCCGGATGTGGGCGACTGCAGGCCGCAGATCATCTTCATGATGGTTGACTTGCCCGCACCGTTTTTCCCGACCAGGCCGATCTTGTCATTCTCGCTGATGTGGAAACTGACATGATCCAACAGCGTGAAACCGCCGTAGGCAACGGTGATATTGCCCAGGGAGATCATCTGTCGGAAAGCCGTTTTTCGATCAGGTCGGCCAGTTTCTGCGGACAGGCTACCGGGCGGCCCGTTTCCTTGTTCAGGAATCCAAGGGTGACGCTCCCCTCCGCACAGAGTTTGCCGTCTTGATTGGAGACGGTCTGCCGGATGACCAGTTTGGCCAGCGGGACTTTCTCAATGGAAGCCGTTACCGTCAGGACATCGCCCATCCGGGCGGGATACCGGTATTTGCACTCTACGGAGACAATCGGGATGGTCACCCCCTCCGCTTCGCACTGCTCGATCGGGTATCCGCCGTCCGCCATCATCCCGTTCCGGGCACATTCGAAATACCGGATATAATTGGAGTGATGGACGACCCCCATTTGGTCGGTTTCATAGTACCGAACCGGGAATTTCAGCTCAAAATACATCATAACAAAAATGTTATAGCAAATAACTATTTTGTTTTATTGATTACCTCTCAGTGCTTTAAGCTGAGATTCGTAACTTTCGATCTTGGAGAGGGAATCTGCCTCTTTTTTCCGCTCGTTGGCCACGACTTTCTCGGGTGCATGCGCTACGAAGTTCTCATTGGCGAGCTTTTTCCGCACCGACTGGAGGAATTCTTGCTGATATTTCAGGTCCGCCTCCAACTTGGCGATCTCTTCTTCGACATTCACCAGGTTCCCGAGCGGGATGAACATTTCCACCGTCCGGACCATGAATGAAACGCCGGC
>CADBPH010000318.1 GCA_902796455.1 uncultured Bacteroidia bacterium | reverse complement strand
TGGCTTCAAGTTCGGCGCCGGAACGACCTCTTTCTCTGCCCGTGGACTCCGGTTCAACGGCGCGGAAAAGGCCATGGGCAATGCCTTTGAAGTCGCGGATGCCGTGGATATGGATCAAATCGTGATTTCCGGGTGCGACATCTATGGCTACAACAAGAGCCTGTACTATGGGAACGGCACCGGCAAGGTCGGATATTTCACCTTCGAGAACAACCTTGTCCACGGTTTCGGAACCGGTCAGGGCATGATCGATATCCGCAAGGGTTCCTATGATGCCGTTACGGTCACCCGGAGCACCTTCTATGACGGCGGCCGTGATTTCATCCGCTGCGACAAGGAAATCGCTGCCAGTGTGGCCATTACTTCCAACACCTTCGGGTCGTGCTCGATCAATGCGGGCAACGGCTTGCTGTGGGTGCGTTCCTGTGCGGCCGATCCGACCCGCTATACCGTTTCGAAGAACCTGTTCCTGAACATGACGGGCAGCACGGTCCTGGCCAAAACCGGGGCGACGGTTCCGACCATGAACCAGAATTACTTCTTCAATCTCGGCGAAGGATTCTTCGGCGGAGCGATTTCCCAGGAAGTCGCCGTGACCGGCGGAGCAGTCCTCGAGGCAGATCCCTGCAAGGAATCGGCAGCCTTCTCGTTCAAGGTTGTGGATGCTGCGCTGAAAACAGCGGGCATCGGAGACCCGAGATGGTTGTAATCCCCGTTGAATGAATCAGTCCGGGCCTGGCGGCAAAACGAGTCCGTCGCGCCCGGACTTTTTTGTATTTTCCCGTGGGATTGTGTACCTTTACAGTGTTGGAGAAAACTGTTTTTTACCATGAAAATAAATTGCGAAGTACGTTATCCGTCCCATCAGGACGATGCGAAACATTATGACACCGCGACCCTGCGGAAACACTATCTGGTCCAGAACCTGATGGTGAAGGATGAAATCAACATGGTCTATTCCATGTTCGACCGGATTATTGCCGGCGGAGCCGTTCCGGTTGAGGAGGGATTGGTCCTGAAGGCCCCTGAAATCCTCCGGGCAGACTGGTTCACGCAGCGCCGCGAAATCGGAATCATCAATGTCGGAGGGACGGGTGTCGTCCGGGTCGGGGATGAAGAATATGTGATTCCTTTCAAGGAAGCCCTGTATGTCGGGCGCGGCAACCGCGACGTGACCTTCTGCAGTCTGGACAAAGAAAATCCGGCTCATTTCTATTTCAATTCCGCCCTTGCCCATCGGGAGACGGCGGTCAAGCAGGTCTCCAAAAAAGATGCGGTCGTCATGCATCTGGGAAGCCTGGAAGAGTCCAATGAGCGGACAATCAATCGTTTGCTGGTAAAGGAAGTGGTTCCTTGCTGCCAGTTGCAGATGGGGATGACCGAACTTGCTCCCGGCAGCACCTGGAACACCATGCCGGCCCACACGCATGACCGCCGCATGGAAGTGTATTTCTATTTCGAAGTGCCCTCCGACGCGGCAGTGTGCCATTTCATGGGCCAGCCGCAGGAGACCCGCCATATCTGGATGCACAACGAGGAGGCTGTCATCTCCCCGCAGTGGAGCATCCACAGCGCCTGTGCTACCCGCAATTATACCTTCATTTGGGGGATGTGCGGCGAAAATGACGATTACAACGATATGGACTGGTGCAAAACCGAGGATCTGCGATAATCATGAAAAAGTTGTTACTGACGGCGTTGGCCGTCCTTTCGCTTGTTGCGTGCAAGCAGGCGCCCCAGGAGGAAAAAGTAATGGCCCGGACTGTCCCTGAGCGGGCGGATGATTTTGTCTGGGAGAATGACTACATCATCTACCGTGCCTATGGCAAGGGGTTGGAAACGGGGAAGGGAAAACTGATCTCTCCCGGTTTCGATCTCTGGGTCAAGCATCCCGGTGCGTTGATAGCCAATAAATTGTATAAGGATGACCTGGAGAACAAGCTCAGTTACCACAAATACCATGGTCTTGGGAAAGACTGCTACAAAGTCGGGAAGACCCTCGGCGGCGGAGCATCGGCTGTCGTGATCGGGGATACGCTCCGGTTCCCTGCGACGAACTATCGTTCTTATGAAATCCTGGAGCAGACTCCTTCCAAGATTGTCTTCGTCCTGTCGTACCCGCAGTGGGAAGTGGCCGGATATAAAATCGCGTTGGACAAGAAGATCACCGTCGAAGCCGGATCGCATTTCTGCAAGGCGGAAGATGTTTACACCTTCGAAGGACCGGAAGACCAGTTGTCCGTGGCGGCCGGTATCATCCGTCACGATGTCGTG
>CADBPH010000317.1 GCA_902796455.1 uncultured Bacteroidia bacterium | reverse complement strand
TGCCAGGGCCGCACAGACGAAAGAACAGACGGCCGTCAGTAAAATCTCGACCGGGGCCGTCCATACACCCAGACGGGCCTCCGCACCACGCCCGAGCCAGCCCAGGAAAAGGCCGGAAAAGGCTGACAGGATCAGCATGTGACCCAGATAAAGGCCGTATGAAGCCTTGGACACGGGCAGCAATATCTGCCGGTAGAACTTTCCGGAAGAGCCGATGCGGCGCAGCAGCACGAGCAGGCCGATCGTCGTCAAGGCCGTTCCGAGCGTATCGTTGCAAAGGGTTGTTTCCCACCAGACTCCCTGGGCCAACGTTCCTCCGAAGGGGAATGTCCCGCCTGTCGTGGACAGGATCCGCCGCAGGAAGCCGCCGCCCGTAATGGCGACCCCAGCCAGCAGCAGCGGGATGGCAATCCACAGTGCCTTCCGCAAGGACATCTGCCCCACATATTTACGGAAATACAGCCCGAGCAGGAGATAGCCGAAGAATCCGCTGAAATAGTAGAAGACACCGTACGCATTCCAACTTGCCTCCCCCCAGAGCGGATACAAAGCCGGGCGCGGGATGCCTCCCGGGCCGTAGGTCATGGCCAGGCTGCCCCCGGAGGCCCAGTCGCGGATCAGGGGGATCAGGGTCGTAAACAGCCACAAGAGCAGGTAGCCCTGCAATTCTTTCTTCCCGACTTTTTCGGCCCAAGGAGAGAGCAAAGGCATCAGCAGGTACAGCCCCACAAGCATATAGACAAACCAGAGATGCCCGGCGGTATAATTGAAATTCAGCAGCAAATCCTGGAAGTTCCGCACCGGCTCTCCCCAATAAAAGGCATAGACGACCGTCCAGACGGCAAAAGGGATCAGCACGCGGACTGCCCGCCGGCGGAAAAACTCACCGGTCGGATAATGCAGGGGGAATTGCAGATAGGAGGAGACTACGACGAACAGGGGCACGCAGGCACGCGACAGTGCCAGAAAAACTGCCGCCCAAATCCCTTCTGCGCGGGACAGGACCTGGGAGCCCTCGCCCCCCAAATAAAATGGTTCGGTACTGTGCACGACCAGGACCATAAAACAAGCGATGACCCGCACCCAGTCTATCCAGACTTCACGGCCGGCGGGATTCAGAGCGTTATCAGTCTCCATATTCTGACATCTTATGAAGCGAAGATAAGCATTCCACGCAAATAATCGCTACCTTTGCCACATGAAAAACCGCAATACCGCCCCCGCGCATATCGAAGTCAGAGGGGCGAAAGCCCATAATCTTAAAAACATCAATGTAGATATACCGCTCGGGCAGATTGTCGGCATCGCCGGCGTGTCCGGTTCCGGCAAATCTTCGCTCGCCCTCGGCGTCCTGTATGCAGAAGGTTCCCGCCGGTATCTGGAATCCCTCTCCACCTACACCCGCCGCCGCATGACCCAGGCAGCCCGCGCCCAAGTGGATGACGTCCGGTATGTCCCGGCGGCATTGGCGCTGCACCAGCGGCCTGGCGTGCCGGGGATCCGCAGCACATTCGGTACCCTGTCAGAACTCCTCAACAGCTTGAGGCTCATGTATTCCAGATTGGCCAGCCACCGCTGTCCGAACGGCCATTACCTCGAGCCGACACTCGACGTCGCGGCAGAAAAGGAGCTGGAATGCCCGGTCTGCGGCGCCCGTTTCTATGCGCCCGGAGCGGAAGAACTCGCCTTCAACAGCCAGGGTGCCTGCCGCCGGTGCGGAGGTACCGGACTGGTCCGGACCGTGGATGAATCCACGCTGGTCCCCGATGAATCCCTGACCATCGATGAAGGCGCCGTTGCGCCGTGGAACTCGCTGATGTGGTCCCTGATGACCGACGTCTGCCGGGAGATGGGAGTCCGGACCGATGTTCCTTTCCGCGACCTGACGCCCCGGGAGCGGGAAATCGTGTTCCACGGGCCCGCCGAGAAAAAGCATATCCTGTATCACTCCAAGACGACCAATCAGGCCGGAGAACTGGATTTCACCTACTACAATGCAACGTACACGGTTGAAAACGCCCTGGCCAAGGTCAAGGACGAAAAGGGAATGAAACGGGTGGAACGTTTCCTGAAAGAAGACATCTGCCCCGAATGCGGCGGGACACGCCTGTCCGAGGCTGCCCGGGCTCCCCTCCTGCGGGGGATTTCCTTGGCCGAAGCATGCCGGATGACCCTGGCGGACCTCTGCGTGTGGGTCGACGGCGTTCCGGCTTCCCTGCCCGAGGCCATGCGCCCCATGGCAGAGCGCATCTGCGAATCTTTCCGGGATACAGCCAAACGATTGACTGACCTGGGACTCTCCTATCTGTCCCTCGACCGAGCCGCTTCCACCCTTTCCACCGGCGAAAGGCAGCGCGTGCAGCTGGCCCGATCCGTCCGGAACAGGACAACGGGGGTCCTGTATGTACTGGATGAACCTTCCATCGGACTGCATCCTTCCAACCTCGAAGGATTGACCGGCGTCATGGATGACCTGGTAGCGGATGGCAATTCCGTCGTGCTGGTCGATCACGACACCCAGGTCCTGTCCCATGCAGACTGGATCATTGAACTGGGGCCCGGGGCCGGCGCCGGCGGCGGGAGGATCATCGCGGAAGGGCCTGTCGACAGTCTCCGCAATCATCCGGATTCCCTGATCGGCCCGTTCCTGCTGCCGGACAGGAATCCAATTCCCCCCAGCGACCGGCGCAGTTTGTTTGATTTGGGAACGATCCGGATGAGCACCGGACCCATCCATACGGTCCATTCCCTGGATGTCGCTTTCCCGAAAGGGCGGCTTTCCGTTGTGACCGGTGTATCCGGCTCCGGGAAAACCACCCTGATCCTGGAGAGCTTGATTCCCGCACTGGAAGCCCGGATTGCCGGAAAACCGCTGCCGGACCATGTCCACATGATCGAGGGAGACGGCATCCGGCATGTCAAACTGATTGATGCGTCCCCGATCGGCATCAATGTCCGCTCCACGGTCGCCACCTACAGCAATGTCCACGACGAACTACGCAAAATCTTCGCCCACACGGCGCCCGCCCGGGAGAAAGGATTGAAAGCCGGCGACTTTTCCTACAATACCGGCAATCTGCGCTGCCCGGTCTGCGACGGAACCGGCAGCATCAGCCTGGACGTCCAGTTCCTCCCGGACGTCGATATCCCCTGCCCCGAATGTCACGGATCCCGCTATGCCAAGGCGGCGTATGCGGTATGCCGGAAAAACAAGGCAGGGAATGCCCTCAGCCTGCCCGAGTTGATGTCGCTGTCGATCGACGAGGCACTCGAATATTGCAGCGACCTGCCCCTGATTCACGGCCGCCTGAAAGTATTGAGCGACCTGGGACTTGGCTACCTGACCCTCGGCGAAGCCACGCCCAGCCTGTCCGGAGGAG
>CADBPH010000316.1 GCA_902796455.1 uncultured Bacteroidia bacterium | reverse complement strand
CCGACATCGCCGATGTCGCTGGCATTATAGGCAAAGGTCCCTTCCCCGTAGATGCCGATGATCCTCTCATCCAGATGCTCTCCTTCCGGCAGGCTGTAGAGACGGGCAGGCCTGGGCGGGCAGGAAGCGTCCAGTTCGGCGGCATAGGCTTTTTCTTCCTCGGTATACTTCGGTCCGCCGAGCTCATGCATGGCTTCATTGATCACTTCCGCCAGCACCCTGTTCTGCACGTTCGGATAGCAGCCCCCCTGCAGGTCCACTTCCACCTCGGTCTCCGTCATCATGGCAGCGCCTTTTGCGACCTTCACCAGCCGGGCATAGACCTGCTCCACGTCCGCGCGGTTCTTCGCCCGCACGTGGTACCAGGTCTGGGCAAAATTCGGAACGATATTGGGGGCTTTCCCGCCTTCCAGGGTCACATAGTGGATGCGTACGCCGTCCGGGATATGCTCGCGCAGATAGTTGGCGCCGACATTCATCAGTTCGGCCGCGTCGGAGGCGCTCCGGCCGTCAAAGGGACGAGCCGCGGCGTGGGAGATCGTTCCGTGGAATTTAAACTTGACGTTGTTGATCCCCGCGAGCATGTGCATATTCACGCCGTTGCAGGAATCCGGGTGAAAATTCAGCGCGCAGTCGATCCCGTTAAAGACACCGGCCCGGGCCATGAAGACCTTGCCGGTCAGGACTTCTTCCGCCGGACATCCGAAAAAGATCACCGTGCCGGGGATCTTTTCCTGTTCCATGATCTCCTTCAGCATGACACAGGCGCCGGCATGGGCCGTGCCCATGAGGTTGTGCCCGCAGGCATGTCCCGCACCGCCGGGAACCTCGGCTTCTTCATGCGTGACAGTCTTCTGGCTGAAACCCGGCAGGGCGTCGTATTCCGCAAGGATGCCGATCACCGGACGGCCGCTTCCCCAGCGGGCCGTAAAGGCTGTCGGGATCCCGCCCACGGGCATCTCGATCTCAAATCCGTTTTCTTTCAGATATGCGGAGAGTGTTTCGGACGCATAGGTCTCCTGCCATGCCACCTGCGGATGCTCCCACAGATCCCGGCTTAAGGCGTTCAGCTTTTCCGCGTGCCGTTTCATTGCTTCCTGAACCAGATCGACCATAAGGATCTCCTTAATAAAATCGTGAAAATGTAACTGTCATTTTACGGGGATCTTTCTTATGCGTCCATTGTATCCCGATTGTGTAAACAATTCTACATCAATCAGATAAATTTCAGAAAGCAGACAGGCTGTTCATACCGCCGTCCACATAGGCACGCCGTCTTCGTTTATCTCAAACTTCACGAGCCCGCGCTTTTTCAGGAACTCAAGGCAGGCGTAGGTCTTGAGCCAGATCAGGATGAACGCGCGCTGCATCTCCGGCGAGATCTCCCTGCCGTACTGTCCGTAGACCCGCCGGGCCACGCCCCAGACGCAGAGCGGCTTTTCCGATTTTTTCAGGCACTCGTGCATGATCTGCATCTTCCCGGTATAGTTGTCAAGCACGCGGTCGATGTTGGCAGCCGGGCCGCGGAACGGGTCGCCGTGTCCCGGGATGATCAGGCAGTCGGCATACCGGTGCTTGATCGCCCGCATGGATTCAAAGAAATCGTTCAGCGCGTTGTCGTAGGTCCCGGTGTCCCAGACGATCGAGACGATCCCGTGGATCAGCTGGTCCCCGCTGAAGAGCACCCGCTTCTCCTTTTCAAGAAGCCCCATCTGCCCCTTCGTGTGGCCCGGCAGGGGGATAAGCTCAAAGGTGAAATCCCCATAGGAGACCGTCTCGCCGGGGTTCATCGGCTCCCAGGAGAAATCCCAGCAGTGCTCGAAGCCGCGGACGAAATCATCGCCCGACGCCCAGAACCTGTCATAGATCTCCGGGTCGGACATCCTGAGCCCAAGCTTTTTATACAGCGCCTCCTTCCGCTCCGGATCCATGAAAACGAATTCCGGCGTCGCGTCCCGCTGCATGTCGACCGGGTTGATGAACACTCTTGCGCCCTTTTCGTTCAGGATATGCGCGAGCCCGACATGGTCGCGGTGCCCGTGCGTGATGATGCAGTCGAGGTCCTGCCACCGGATCCCGAGCTCCTCAACGTCCCTTAACAGCGCTTCCAGACAGGGCGGAGACATGTTCTCCGGCATTCCGGCGTCGATGAGGAGGCTTCTCGGACTTGCCGGGATAAAGCCGAGATTCAGCTGCTTTACCTCCGTCCATCCCGTCCTGATACTGTCCACAAAGATCCCCGGAAATACTTCCTTCAGCATGAAATATCCGCCTTTCTGTTCCTTTTATTTTTCATTCGTGCCGGATCACCTCGAAACGGTAAAGCTT
>CADBPH010000315.1 GCA_902796455.1 uncultured Bacteroidia bacterium | reverse complement strand
GACTCCGGCATCCTGGCCCGAAACAAATATTACCTGATTGACGAGGCCGTCATAACGAAAATGGGATCACTGGATCCAGAGCAAGAGATAGAAGGCTCTATCGAAGTGAAATTCAATACTTTTACAAATGAATGGAATACCGAATACACGATCCGGGAAATCTCTTGACCACCCGGTCGGGATGCTTGCGTCGGCCGTGCTGGCAATCGGGCTGTGGCTGTTGGCCGCCTGTGCGGTGGAAGAGACGCCCGCTGCCACTGTAACTGGATTTTTCATCGCTGACGCAGGTCTGCAGGAAGTGACGACACGGACCTCGCTGCAGGCGT
Source organism: uncultured Bacteroidia bacterium (assembly GCA_902796455.1). Classification (GTDB taxonomy): domain Bacteria; phylum Bacteroidota; class Bacteroidia; order Bacteroidales; family UBA932; genus Cryptobacteroides. The sequence goes on along the minus strand of CADBPH010000315.1, from coordinate 1,937 downwards.
CCGATCTCGAATCCAAGCAAACGAGTGCCCTGCTGGCCGCCTATGCCGACGGCATCCTGCAGCAGAGCGCCTTCTTTTCGAATCCGTCGGGGTCCCTGCCACTGGAATTGGAAAATGGGAAAAGCTACCGGATTTATGCCCTGGTCAATATGCCGGAACTGCGAAACAGCCTCCCCCGTGAAGAAAGCGACCTGCCGGCGCTCACCTACCCCATTCCGGCATGGGAAACCGGGGAAAGCAGCATCAACCGCCGTGGCATTCCGATGGCGGGCTCGCGCTTGTTCACGCCCGGGAACGAAGCTTCGGCAACCATCCCCGTCACCCGGCTCCTCGCCAAGGTTACAGCCCGGCTTTCCTGCGCCTGGAGCAGCGGATCCATCCGGCAGGCAAGAATCTGCAACCTCAACAAGATGCTGCGCCCGTTCGGGGAAAGTGCCGCCACGACGGAATCCGACATCCTGGACGCACAGGAGCTGGATATCGGTTCCGGCGGTTCGGACGGGACCTTTACCTTTTACGTGCCGGAAAACCGCCAGGGAGTCATAGACGGGATCCACGCGTCTGCGGAAAAGAGTCCGGACCGCAATGAAACCGTCAACAACCGGAAAAATGTACTGACCTATCTGGAATCCATTGTAGATGCCTCCGGAGATTACAAGGGCTTCACCCTGTACCGGAGCTACCTGGGCGGAAACGCTACTTCCGACTTTGATATCCGGCGGGGATGCCACTACCTGTGGGACATCACCTACCTGGAAAACGGGCTCTCCCAAAACAATTGGAAAATCGACACGGACGGACTCGAAGTCCCTGTCATTCCGCCGCCGGAACCCGGATACCGATGGGTAACCAAACCCACATATATCGGCGTCCAGGCCGGTGTGGTCATCGAGAATTTGCCGGCCGGAGAAGTCGTCGGCACCCTCTCAGGGCCTGTCTATGACGCTTCCATCTCGGGGAATTATATCCTCTTCACGCCGAAAGAGGAAGCGTTCACCCTCACGGTCATCACATCGAAACGGGTCATCCGGCTCCCGGTAGAAGCACGGATGCCCATCCTGCTTTCCGACAGGGAAGAAATCAGCCTGACCGTCGACGGAGCCTATGTGACAAATGCAGTCGGGTATGCCGACCCGGACACGAAGAAGCGCCTCGGGCAGAATACGTTTCACAAGGGTTTCTACAAGGATTACCTGGAGCTTTCCTGCAGCATCACACCGGCTTCCAAGGAGCTGGAAGGCACCGTTGCCTTTGCCCGGAGCACCGGCAATGACAATCTTTTCATTTACGCCGATGACATCAGCCCGCTTGATGCCTCCCAAACCTTCGGAACGGTCGTTTCGACCTTGCATGTAGCCCCGAAAGCATTCCCGGACATCGCGCCTGCCGCCATCCCGCTCCGGATCCGGCGGCCTTTTTCGGCGGGGCCGGCTTATATCGGGACCATCGATGACTTCTCCCTCATTCCGCCTTCGGGGCAGCTGGATATCGCCTATCTGGAAGCACTCGGCTATGCCCCGGAGAAATCATTTGACTGCACGTGGACCTATCCGGCGGACCTGAATGTACCGGTTTCATCCATCAGCGGATTCTCCGGCAGCGGCCTGACCGTCACAAGCGGGGAAAAGACGCAAAGCGGGCAGCGGCTCCAAGTACGCTATGAGGGAGCAGCCGGCGGCGGTTTCGTAACGGCTGAATTCCGGAACGCACGCAGCGGAAAGACAGTATCCATCCCAATCCTCAATGTCGCCAAACGCCTCCACCTGGCCATCGGCGGGGTCCGCACGGCGCTTTCCGGAAGCGGCATCGGGGGCGGCAGCTATGGAGAGCCCTCCGGCGCTGCGGTCACCCTGTTCCGCGGCGGTGCCGATTTCGCGTCCCATGGTCAGGGCAGCGAATCCCGGCGATATGCGGACTGGCCTGCCTCGGCAATCCGG
>CADBPH010000314.1 GCA_902796455.1 uncultured Bacteroidia bacterium | reverse complement strand
TTTTTTTGCGCATGGACCGGGCTGAGGGCCACCCAGCATGCCGTCAGGATCAAGGCGATTCGTTTCATGGGAATGAAGTATGTGGCCCTATAAATTTAGGAATACTTCTCCAATGAAACAACATTTTGCTGATTTCTTTTATCCGCGGGCCGCCTCGAACATCCGGATCAGCGCTTCGATGCTGCGGCGGATGTCATATTCCTGCATGGAACGGGCGTATTCCTTTCCGGCTGCGCGGCGCTCCTGCGGATGCTCCAGCCAGTAGTCGATCTGCCGGGCAAGGGCACGGGCATTCCGCACCGGGAAAACGCTCCGGTCGTACAGGGCGAACTGGGAAGTAGCCGTCAGCGGTCCCTCGGCAATGACCGGAACCACCCCCTGCTGCAGGGCTTCCTGGACCGAAAGACCTTCTACTTCGACTTTGGCACAGTGTACCAGCAAATCGGCCCGGGCAGCCAATTGGCGCAGTTCGTCCCGGTTGTGGAACTGGATGACGGGCATGTGCCGGACAATCCCCTTTTCGAAGAATGCCTGGCAGCGCCGCTGCAATTTTTCCAATTCCGGACCTCTTCCGGCAAAATACAACTGGATCCGGTCGGCATGGCGGGAATACCGCATCGCTTCAAGCAAGGTATACGGGTCTTTCTCCACGGCGATGCGCCCGATGCAGGTGACCAGGAAGGAGGACGGTTCAGTATCTGTCTCCTGCCGGATGGACGGTTCCAGGCGGATTCCGTTGGGAATCACATGCAGGTTCGAACGGAAATGGAAGCGGCTCAGCCGGTTCCTGACGTTTTCCGTCGGGCACTGCAGGTGGGAACAGTGATTGAAAACGAAATGTCTCCATAACCGCAAAGTCGTGTTGTTCAAGAGCTTCAGCCCGCCGAAATGGATGGAGCAGAACAGGTTTTCCGGATGCAGGTGGTATGTTCCCGTGCATGGGACACCGAGCCGTCCGGCAATCCGCGCCGTTTCCCACTGGATGGCGAAAGGTTCTTCCAAATGAACGACATCCGCCCACTGAACGGCCTCCCGGATTGTCTCCTTGTCCCGCTTGGCGAATTTATAGCCATGCGAGCGGACCAGTTTGTCAAAGATGGGAATATGGTAATCCGGAAGCAGATAATCCGGCTGCGGGGTGGCCGCCGCGTGATTCCGTCCGGACAGGATCCGGACCTCCTGCCCGGCTTCCCGCAATCCTTCCACCGTCCGCCGTGCGGAGGCGGAAAGCCCGTTCCCCGGCGCGTAATAGTTGTTGACGACAAAGAGTATTTTCATGAAAGTGCTTCTGGATCAGTAGTTGAACTGGAATTCATCGACATACACAGTGCTTCCGTTCGCGCCGGTAAAGAAGGCCCCGTACCGGCTGGAAGCGACGATGACGACGACGTATTTCGGAATGGCATCGCTCCGGTACACAAACGGAATATCGAAATGAAGGTATCCGCCCGTGTCCCGGTTCAGGTACAATACCGCCCGTCCGATGACATGCGGATCCGTCGCGCCGTCAATGAATTTTTCGTAATTGGTTACAATATCATAAGGTTTGTCCCAGTCTGTCAGGATGACTTCGATCATGCCTTCGTCCAGGTGGCCTTTCTTGTACTGATACGGGGCACGGGCATAATCGACGGTTTTCGGGATGTAGTGGACATAACCGGAAAGGCTCTTGGGGCGGCCGTGGAAGGGAATGCCGAAATGCAGCTCGGCGCCCGCGAAATTGACGATCCTGCCAAATCGACCCGTATACAGGTTGCCCGCGACAAATTCCCACAACACCTTCTTGCTCACGATTTTGGCAGCTGCCTTCCCCTTCCCGGGGACGGCTACATGCTTGTATTCAGGGAGGGTTCCATTGATTCCCAGGAGGGATAATCCGTGATTCGCCGTGTCCCAAATCATCTCTTGCTGCGGCGCCCCTTTTTCGTACAGGTTCCAGGCGCCGGAGGATTTGGACCAATGGTCGAAGTTCATATTGTAGATTTGCGGCCCGCCTTGCGAATGCGCGCAGAAAGCCTGCATGACCAGCAGGAGGACCAGGAGAATTCTTTTCATTCTTCAATAAACAATTTCGTCATCATTTCAACATAGTAATTCCGCCAGTTGGACCAGGAATGGCCACCGGGAGACAGGGTGAAATCATGCCCGTATCCCTTTCTGCCTAGGAATTTATGGTACATGCTGGCAGGAAGCCGGACGATATCCTTCTTGCCGGCCATCAAGAGATAGCGCGTGGGCGGCTCATCGAATTGCACCTGCAGTTTCTTCCGGAATTTCCGGTAGAAATCGCGGAAAGGATTCGGCAGGCTATTGGCCCGGAAGACTGGGGAAAAGAGGCCGACATAGCCGAAGGTATCGGGGTTATTGGCAGAGAGATACGCACTCTGGAGCCCGCCGATCGACAGCCCGGCGACCGCCCGGTGCGCTTTGTCCGGAATCGTCCGGAAATGGGCATCCACATAATCCACCACATCGTGCCTGAACCCGGTTTCGGCGACGCCGTTTACTTCGAAGAAAGATTCCAGGGCGTTCTTGTACCGGGAATCCCCATAATCGGCATCATTGTCGTACTGGTTCATGTTCGGCATGACAACGATGGATGGGACTGCGTACCCGCCGGCGAACAAACTGTCTGTCAGCTGTAGCATCAATCCTTTTTTGATCCAGGAGGTCTCATATCCGCGTGCGCCGTGCAGCAAATACACGACCGGGTAACGCCGCATGTTATCCTGGTATCCTTCAGGAAGATAGACAATCATCCGGCGATGGGAAGCGCCGGGAACGGAACTTGGATAGATCCTTTCTTCGACGGTGCCGCGGGGTACATATCCGGGATAGACAGCCGGGCCGGCATGATCGGAAGGAGTTGGCTGCCGGTGCATGACGCTGCAGGAACATGCGGCCCACAATATCGGGAGCAAGATGAATCCCTTCAGAAATGACTGCATGAATCCGGTCTCCCCTCTCTGCCCCTGAAAAAAAAGCATAATTCTTCAAAATAGGGCGCGAAAGTAGGAAAAAAAACACGGATTACCGCACGGAAGCGCGGCTATTGGTCATTTATACCAAGAAGAGCGACAATTATACCATTCATTGCCGGGACATGGACATGAATCGGGACGGAAGGATTCAGTTGCGGCAACTGCGGGAGCTGCATCCATTCAAAGGCGTGCTGCGGAATCGTGACGGCCAGGTCCGCATCCCGGTCGGAAAAGTTGCAGGCGACCAGCCTGACTTGCATGCCGGCGTTGCGCAGGAAGACGAAATGGCGGTCCTGATTGAAGCCGTCCGCAGAGAGGTTGCAGTAACAGAGGTCGTAGGTCGTGCCCAAGGAAAAAGCCGGGTCCTCGTTTGCCTGCCGCAGCAGGGAACGGTATTGCCCGAGCAGCCGCTCTTCTTCGGGAAGCAGGGACGGAACCCCGTGGATATGCCGGTACAGCCGACGCAGGGATGCCGGCGACCACCAGTCGAAAATGCTGGTCCTGCCATCCCGGCCGCTCATCCCCTCTTCATCCATGCCGCGCTCCCCGATTTCCTGCCCGAAATAGAGCATGAAGGGGGCTGTATTCAGCAGCAGGGATACGTGCAGGGCAGCCAAGGCGTTCTCTGCGCGCTTGCCGAAGAAATCAGAGGCGAACCGGGGCTCGTCGTGGTTTTCCAGGAAATTGAGCATCCGGGGCTGCAAGTCTCCCAGAAACTGCCAGTTCCAGGTGATACACCGCGTAGACTGCCACTGCTCGATCGGTACGCCGCTGTCATCCACGTTTTTGTGCACGATGTCCCAGAGGGCGTCATACAGTCCCGATTTGTCGTAGAGCCAGTCGAATCCGCATTCATGGATATAGGAATCATACAGATTCTTCTGGTAGACTTCCGCGACAAAAACAAGCTGCGGATACTGCTTCTTTGCCCGCTGAATCAGCCAGGTACAGAAGGCCTGCGGAACCAGTTCCACCATGTCGCACCGGAATCCGTCTACCCCCTTGGAGGCCCAGAACAAGATCACCTCCAGCATCTTATTCCATGTCGGTGTCGGGAAATCGCAATAATTCAGCTTGATGGTATCATACCAGTCGTTTTCTCCGGGCGCAGCGCTGAAACAATTTCCGGAAGCCTTTGCCGGGAATTCCTGATAGGGTTCCGGCGAAACATGCCGGGGCAGCCGGAGCGCCTGTCCCGGATAATAGAAGAAATCGTTATCCGCTTTCCAATGGAAGGCCGGGTCGTCCAGAGCGCCGAAAACCGGATGTCCATGGGCATCGCGGCCGTCTTTCCCGGCCGGGGCGAACCGCCCGTAATCACGGGCGAGGTGGTTCGGGACAAAGTCGATCAGGACCTTGAGCCCAGCCGCATGGGTGCGGGCAACCAGGGCTTCGAATTCCTCCATGCGATGCCCGGGATCCTCCGCAAGATAGGGATTGACATCGAAATAATCCGTGATGGCATACGGCGATCCCGCCTCCCCTTTCACCCAGTCGGCAGAGGACGCTTCGCAGCCGGCTTCGTGGCACCGGGTTGCGTGGCGGAGGATGCCGGTATACCAGACATGCGTAACTCCCAAATCCTTTAGATAATCAAGCGTAACGCTATCAATGCCAGAGAATTTACCAGTTCCGTTCTCGGCAATGCTCCCGCCCGCGGCCGGGTGTTCGACCGGGTTCCCCCACAGGCGCGGAAGCAGCTGATAGATGATCGGTTTCGGCATGGCTAATAGGTAAAGCTGCTGCCGCCGAGGAATTCCCGGAGCAAAGATGTCGGCGGGATTTCGTTGTCCGGGACGGGTGTGAAGAAATGGATGAATTTCAACAGCCGGTGTGCTTCGCTGTATTCGGGACAGTTCTTCGGAATGCTCCGCAGGATGGGCTCGGCATGGTTCCGCAGGACGGCGAATTCGATCAGGTAAGCGGAATTGAACATCATGTCGGCGTTTTCCTGATACGGATAGATCCATTTTTCTTCTGCGGCACAGACATTGGGCCAGTTGCTGATGGATTCCCGAGCGGAGAATGCCCCTTTCTTGTAATCCCGGACGATCCGGCGGAGCAAGCGGTTGTCGCTGGTCGGTATCCAATTGTGATTGTCCAGCGCAGTGCTCGTCATGGTCGAGATGAAGATTTTGAATTTGGCCGTATCCGGAATGGCAGGGATCAATTCGGGATTCAGGGCATGGATGCCTTCGATCAGGAGGATCGTCCCGGGTTCCAGGGAAATCCGTTTCCCCTTGTATTCACGAAGCCCCGTAACAAAGTTGAATTCAGGGACTTCCACCTCTTTTCCCTCCATCATCGCCATGACATCTTTCTCCAGAAGCCGGTGATCGACCGTCTCGAAATTGTCGAAGTCGAAACTCCCGTCCGGCAGGCGCGGCGTATCCAGGCGGTTGACGAAATAATCATCCGTGGAAATCGAAACAGGACGCAGCCCGCAGGCTTTCAGCTGGACACTGATCCGCTTGCAGAAAGTCGTCTTTCCGCTGCTGCTCGGGCCGGTGATCAGGACCACCTTGAGCGGATTCTCGCTATGGTAGCGCCGGTCGATTTCCTCGGCGATCTGGACGATTTTCTTCTCTTGCAGGGCTTCCGCGACCTGGATCAGTTCACTGGCCTTTCCCTGCAGGCAGGCGTGGTTGACGTCCCCCACCGTGCTCAGGTGCATGATGATGTTCCAGCGCAGGTTCTCCGTGAACATGTCGAAGGTCTTGGGCTGGTCCACATAGGGCGCGAGCCGGAAAGGATCGTGGCGGTCCGGGACACGCAGCAGCATGCCGCCCCGGTAGGGTTGGATCTCCCAGACTTTCAGGTATCCGGCGGACGGCACCAGTTTTCCGTAATAGAAATCCGGTGTATCCCCCAGGGTATAATAGTCCATGTATACCTGCCCGCAGGTCTCCAGCAGCTTCACTTTGTCATCAAACCCCTTTTCCCGGAAGGTCTTGATAACCTTTTCCGTCTGGACGTCATACCGGTGGAAAGGAATGTCGTTCCCGACGATTTCCCGCATGCGGTCGCGGATCAGGGCGACGTCCGCTTCCGTCACGTCGGAGGCATCTGCCTTGCGCAGGTTGCAGTAATACCCGTTGGAAATCGGGTGCTCCATGTAGACCCTGCATCCCGGCAGGACATCGGCTGCAGCCTTGCAGAGGAGGAAGCAGAGGGAGCGGCAGTAGACGCGCATTCCGCTGGCTTCCCGCGCATCGATGAATTCGATGTCCTTGCTCTGGTAGACCTTGAATTTCAGCCCCTGGGATACATTGTTCACCTTGGCGGAGACAATCGGATACGGGCGGTCGAATTCGAATTCGGAAAGCATCTGGAGCAGGGTCGTCCCTTCCGTGAATTTGCGGGTCGTCCCGGTGTTTTTGCAATAAACCTGCAGCATGTTTCTGGGAATGAATCAGTTGGGAAAAGATAAACAAAACCGGGCCGGCTTCCTGACAGGAACCGGCCCGGCGTCCGTGTATTACCAGTTGAGGATTTTCTTGAAGTCGTACTCTTCCGGATTCGGAACATACTTCTTGGCCGCCTCGTAATCCGCCTCAGTCACATAGTGGCAGATGTGGTTGTAGTAGGCCGTCGCCGTTCCGCCGGAGATGTCCACGCGGCGCGGAGGAATCTTGCCTTCCGCATTCTGGAGGTCCTTCAAGTACAGCGGATGGGACTGGCCGAAGGCATCGATGTAGACCATGCAGCCCGTCTCGCCCTTGCAGAAGAGGTCGTATACACCCATCGCAAGTTCGGAGCAGTAAGTCAGATCGTATGCGATCGGATCCTGGCAGCGGACATCGTAACCGATCTCCACCGGACGGGTCTTCACCTTCAGGCCCAGTTTCTTGAATTCTTTTCCGAGAATGTCATTGAAGAGGACAGCCTTGGAAATCTTGCCCAGTTCGGGATGGCCGTGCTCGTCGTAGGTCATCTGGACACCGGTTGCCTTGAGGTCTTCGCCCTTGAGGTCATGGAAGACGCCTTCCGCAACGATGACCGTTCCGTACGGGATGCCGAGGATGTTGCGTTTGATAATGGCGGACAGGGTCAGCTTGATGATTTTATCCACGGATATCTCGGTCTTGTTGAACATCTCCGGGATGATGGTCATCGGGCAGTGCGTCGCCTCGCCGATTCCCAGGGCCAGGTGGCCGGCCGAACGTCCCATGGCGGAAATGACCAGCCAGTTGCCGGAAGTACGGGCATCCTCATACACGGTACGGGCGATGTGTGCGCCCTCGTCCTTGGCCGAATTGAATCCGAAGGTCGGGGTGTTCTCCGGCAGCGGAAGATCGTTGTCAATGGTCTTGGGAACATGGATGTTCCGGATCGGATAATGCTTGGCTTCCAGGAATTTGGCAATGCGATTCGCCGTAGATGCCGTATCATCGCCGCCTACCGTCACCAGCAATTTGATGTTGTTGTCCTGGAAAAGGGCGAGATTGAAGTTCTTTTCGAAATCCTCGTCAGTCGGTTTGAAGCGGCTCATCTGGAGGTAGGAGCCACCCCTGTTGAAATAAGCGTCGGCCTTGAAGAAATCCAGGTCCTCAGTGCGGGGGGTCTTGCTGAACAAGCCGCTGTAGCCGCCGTGGAGACCGATGACACGGTATCCGTTTCCAAGGAAAGTTTTTGCTACAGAGCAGACAACGGTGTTCATTCCCGGGGCGGGACCGCCACCGCAAAGGATGATAATGGCATCTTTCATTGTTTCAAAAATTTATAAGTTGATTTTGACTAAATTCTTCGTATTTAGAAATACAAATTTAATCTATTTTCACTGAATTATCCAAAACAGTTTCGTATTTTTGTAAATTATAGAAATATTGTATCCGGAAATAGTATACCGTGCCCATGGAAGCATCCCAGGCGAAAGAAAGAATTGCGTGGCTGAGGCAGACGCTGTTGGAAAACAGTCACAAGTACTACGTAGAAAACGCTCCGACAATGAGCGACTACGAGTATGATATCCTCATGCACGAACTCGAGGACCTGGAACGGGCCTATCCCGAATTCGATGATCCGCAATCCCCTTCCCACCGGGTCGGCAGCGACCTGGAAGCGGGTCCGCTTTCGGATGACCGCAGCGGGAAAGGAGCCGGCCGGGAATTCGCCCAGCTCCCCCACCGTTATCCGATGCTTTCGCTCGCCAATACCTATAACATTGCCGAGGTCGAAGACTTCGCACGGCGGGCATCCCAGGCGCTGAAAACCGGGTTTACCTACAGCTGCGAATTGAAATTCGACGGAACGGCCATCTGCCTGACCTACCGGAAGGGACAGTTGTTCCGTGCCCTGACCCGCGGGGACGGTGTTGTCGGCGACGACGTGACCCGCAATGTGCTACGGATCAGCAACATCCCCCGGAAACTGAAAGGGAACGGCTGGCCGGAAGAATTCGAAATCCGCGGGGAAATCCTGATGCCCTACGCCTCTTTCGAGCGCCTGAACCAGGAACGGGAAGAGGTGGGCGACGCGCCCTTCGCCAATCCGCGCAATGCCGCATCCGGTTCCCTGAAACTCCTGGACAGCGAAGAAGTGGGACGCCGTGGATTGTGGTGTACCCTGTATCACATTCCGGAAGGCAGCGTGGATTTCCCGACCCACAGCCGGGCGCTGGATGCGGCGGCATCCTGGGGCCTTCCGGTGTCGGAGCATCGCCGCATTTGCAAGGATATCGATGAAATAGAGGCCTATATCCGGGAATGGGATACCCGGCGGCGGACGCTCCCCTATGCGACGGACGGCATCGTCATCAAAATCAATGAAATGGAGTCCCAGCACCAGCTGGGCTACACGGCCAAGTTCCCCCGCTGGGCGGTGGCATACAAGTTCAAGGCGGAAGAGGTGGCGACCCGTCTGCTTTCCATCGACTATCAGGTCGGCCGTACGGGGGCCGTCACTCCGGTCGCCAACCTGGATCCCGTCCAGCTCTCCGGGACGCTGGTCAAACGTGCCACGCTGAACAATGCCGACCAAATGGCCTTGCTGGACATCCGGATCGGGGATTATGTCTATGTGGAAAAAGGCGGCGAGATCATCCCGAAAATCACCGGCGTGGATCTGTCCCGGCGCGAGGCAGGAACGCCTGTCCCGGAATTCCCGAAGGTCTGCCCCGACTGCGGAACACCGCTGGTCAAAGCCGAGGATGAGGCCAAGTATTTCTGTCCCAATACAGAAGGCTGCCCGACGCAGATCAAGGGCCTGCTGGTCCATTTCCTGGGGCGGAAGGCGATGAATGTCATTGCCGGAGACGCGACGATTGAACAAATGTACAACCGGGGCCTGGTTCGCAGGACGGCGGATTTCTATCGCCTGACC
>CADBPH010000313.1 GCA_902796455.1 uncultured Bacteroidia bacterium | reverse complement strand
TCCCTGAAATACCTGTGCACGGCCGGAGAGGCGCTCAACAGCGCCGTCTACGACACGATGCTCCAGAAAACCGGGCTGAAGATCCATGAGGCATTCGGACAGACCGAAACCACCCTGACCCTCGGGACCTTCCCGTGGATGGAGCCCAAGCCCGGCAGCATGGGTGTCCCCTCCCCGCAATATGACATTGTCCTGCTGCGTCCGGACGGCAGCCCGGCCCCGCAGGGAGAGATCGGGGAAATCTGCATCCGCACGGCGGAAGGCCGGCCTTTCGGCCTGTTCCAGGGCTATTACCGGGACGAAGAGAAGACGGCTTCCATCTGGCATGACGGATTCTATCATTCCTGCGATCTGGCCTGGATGGACGAAGACGGCTATTTCTGGTTTGTCGGGCGCAATGACGATATCATCAAGACCTCCGGCTACCGGGTCAGTCCCTTCGAAGTGGAGAGTGTCCTGATGATGCATCCGGCCGTGGTGGAATGCGCCGTCACCGGGATTCCGGACGAAATCCGGGGCTTCTTGGTCAAGGCGACCATCGTGCTGGCCGCCGACTACCGCAACAGGGCCGGCGAGGAACTGGTCAAGGAATTGCAGACATTCGTCAAGATGACGACAGCTCCTTACAAATATCCGCGCGCCATCGAATTCGTGGAGGAACTCCCGAAGACGATCAGCGGGAAAATCCGCCGCAGCGAAATCCGCCGCCAAGACACCGAGAGAATCCAATGAGAATTTCCGCAAAGCGCTTCCTGCTGGCTCTTCTCGTCCTGTCGATGCCCCTGTGCCTCCGGGCGCAACCCGGTCATCCAGCGCGCGGCGAAGGGGCTGATACCCAGGACAACGTATCCGCGGACCGCCCCGGAATGTCTACGGGAACGGATATCGTCCCGCGCCTGCGGTTCCAGGTCGAGACCGGTTTTTCCCTCCTGAAAGATCATGATACCCGCACCTGGGGATGGAACAACACCCTCCTCCGCTTCGGGGTACTCCCCTGGATGGAACTCCGCGCCGAATCCAATCTCGTGCAGGAAGAACTCCGCCTGAACGGGCTCCGGCAAGAAAACGTCTTCGGACTGGAGCCGTTCGTCGTCGGAACCAAAATCCGGATTTGGGAAGGAGAGGGCCTGCTTCCCGCCGTGGGCTTGCTCCTGAATGTCTCCCTGCCCCTTTCCAGCCAGGCATTCCGGCCCGATTATCCCGCCCCCGGGCTGACTTTCCTCGCTGAGCAGAACATTACGGACAAGCTCTGCATCGGATGGAATCTGGGCTGCATTTATGACGGTCATGTTTCCGACCCGGTCGGCTATGCCGCCCTGTGCGTGAGCTATGGCTTTACCGGACGGTTCGGAGCCTTCGCCGAGACCAACAATTATTTCCAGAAAGGGGCTTCCCCGCAATATCTGATCGAATACGGACTCACCTGGCATCCCGGCAAGAACGTACAGCTGGACCTGTATTCAGACCTGAATGCCGGGGCTTTCCGGCAGTATTTCGGCATCGGAGCCGGGCTGACCTGGCTGATCCGATAACGGCCGATCGTTCCTATTTTTCAAAATGCTGATAATCCTTGACGGAGGCCCAGGCTCCGCCCCAGGTAAATCCATGTTCCCGGAACAACTGATAGCACAAGTCGTTCCGGTCTATTTTATGGGCGAAATCCCGGCTGCGGTCGGCAAAGGGCTCCGACCCGGCAGGGCGGACACCTGAACGGCGGACATAGGGATTCTCCCGCGGATTGATATCGACGGCCATCCCGAGGGAATGCCGGGACAGGCGGCGCATCCCGGCGATTGTCCGGTAATTGAAGCATGACGTATTGTCGGCCTGCATGGAGGCCTCGTCATCCCCGTTGAAATCGTCCATGAGGCGGATGCTGCAGATGGGGTAGCGGGCCTGGTACAGGGCCTGGAAAATTTCAATAAGGTCTTGCGCAATCGCTTGGTTACAAACCATTTCACCCGTCTGCGGATTGCCGGAAAAATCGATGTACGAAAGCCGCAGGTACCGCAGTTCCGACAGCGGGATCCGGGCCCCGTCCGGATAAGACCGCCCCTGCATCCGCGCCTGGACGGCCGGCGGAACCGGGGCGGCGGTGAACGCTGCCTGGAAGGCCGGGGCCTCCGGTGCAGGCGGGATCACGGCCGCAGGCCTGCCTCCACGGCAAGCCTGCAGAAAAACCAGGGCACACAACAGCACCCTGGTCAAAAATATTCTTGTCAGCGGCGGTCTCAATCCGCTGCCCCCGTACTGATGACAGGCTGGGCGGAGTCGTCGCCGCACAGGACGACCAGCAGATTGCTGACCATCGCGGCTTTCCGGTCGGGATCCAGTTCGACAATCTGCTCATCGGAAAGCTTGTCAAGGGCCATTTTCACCATCGAAACGGCGCCTTCGACGATCTTTTCCCGGGCGGCGATGATGGCGTCGGCTTGCTGGCGGCGCAGCATTACGGCAGCGATTTCCGGCGCATAGGCCAGGTAATTGATCCGGGCTTCGACCACCTCGATGCCGGCCATGTCCAGCCGTTCATTCAGTTTCTGTTCCAACTGGTTGTTGATCTCTTCCCCACCGCTGCGCAGGGTCAGTTCCTCGCTGGCGGAGCCGGTATTGTCGTAGGCATACTGCCCGGCGACCTGACGCAGCGCCGCATCGCTCTGGATCTGGACGAAACGTTCCAGCGCATCCATCATTTTCCCAAGAGAATAACCGACCGAAACGTCTTCCGCTTTCTTTCCGGCGACCGGTTCTCCGGCCATGGTCTGGGCATCGATCTCGAACATGGCCTTGTACGTATCCTTCAGGCGCCAGACCAGCACCAGGCCGATCATGACCGGGTTACCGGTCTTGTCATTGACCTTGATCGGGTCCGCATTCAAGTTCCGCGCACGCAGGGAGAGCTTCTTCCCGCCGACAAGCGGATTGATCCAGTAATAGCCTGTTTTCGAGAAGGTTCCGACATACTTTCCGAAGAAGGTCAGGACCCGGGCGGAATTCGGTTCCAGCTTGCGGAACCCGCCCCAGATGAAAAACGACAGGAGCAACAGGACCAGGCCCACGAGGATCAGCGGAAGGGAGGTCATGACCCCTTTGACAAACAGATAGACAGCGCAAATGGTCAGGGCAAGGTTGAGCAGCAGCATGACAAATCCGTTCAACACCACACCCTTGAAAGCAAACTCTTTGGTTTCCATTGGATAACGGTTTTTAGTCTTGTAAATATAAGAAATCCTTCGCAAATCCCGCTCTTTTTCCCTAAATTCGCCTTCGTAGAAACGTGCGTATGAAAAAAATCTGCCTGTTCTTTTTACTGGCCGGATGGCTGTGCGGGTGTTCCCAAGCGGACACGCTCCGGACCGGAGACCTCATTTTTGTCGGCATTCCCATGGACTATACCGCCGAACCCGGTTCGATGAGCGAAGCCATCTCCGATGCCACCGGATCCCCCGGCGCCCTCAATCTCATCCATGTCGCGATCGCAGAGGTACAAGGTGACAGCACCTGGATCATCGACGCGACAATCCGCCGCGGCGTAGACCGGCATCCGCTCGACACTTTCCTGACAGATTTCACGCTCCGCGACGGGTCGCTGCCCGTTTTCGCGGTCAAACGGCTGAAGGATCCCCGGCATGCCCGCCAATATGTCACGAAGGCCAAAGATTATCTCGGCCTGCCGTACGACACGGCATTCCTGCCGGACAACGATGCCTTTTATTGCTCGGAACTCGTCCGGGAAAGCTACCGCAAGCCGGACGGCACGTATTGGTTCGAAAACAAGCCCATGAATTTCAAGGCGCCGGACGGCACACTCCCGGAATATTGGGTCCAACTGTTCGCCGGGCTCGGCATGAGCGTTCCGCAGGATGTTCCCGGCACCAACCCGCAAGACATGTCTGAGGCCCCCTGCCTCGTCCCCGTCCCCATCACATTCCCTGAAAAGCCATGAACAAGAAACTGATTCTTTCCTTCCTGCTGGTCCTGGCAGGGATCTTCGCCTACGCCCAATCCGACCTTGAGGGCCTGGAGGGCCAAAGTTGTACCAGCATCATGGTGGGACGCCTGGCCAGCACCGACGGCAGCGTCATCACCTCCCATACCTGTGACGGCCGATACCGTACCTGGGCCTACATGGAACCGGCTGCAGACCATGCGGAAGGCTTCATGCACCAGGTCCTGCGCGGCACCATGAAGACCGCTTTCCGCTCGGACACGACCGGGGTCCGCGTTGTGGGAGAGATCCCGGAGGCGGCCCACACCTACGCGTACCTGAATACGGCCTATCCCTGCATGAACGAGAAACAGCTGGCCATGGGCGAAACGACTTTCGGCGGTCCCGACACCCTGGTCAATCCGGCCGGCCTGTTCACCATTGAAGAGCTGGAACGAGTTGCCCTCCAGCGTTGTGACAATGCCCGCGACGCCATCGCCCTGATGGGCGCCCTGGCCACGCAATACGGCTACGGAGACGGCGGAGAATGCCTGACTGTCGCCGACAAGAAAGAGGTCTAACAATTCGAGATCCTGGGGTGCGGCAAGAACCGGATCGGGGCCGTCTGGGTCGCGCAGCGGATTCCGGACGACGAGGTCGGCGTCTCTGCCAACATTCCCCGGATCGGACGGATCAACCGCTCCGACAAGGACCATTTCATGGCCTCGGACAATGTGGAAACGGTCGCCCGCGAGCTCGGGCTGTGGGACGGGAAGGGTGATTTCATCTTCTGGAAAGTCTACAACTGCGACTATGGGAAAGGGCGCAACTACAGTGACCGGGAGCTCTTCATCCTCAACGCACTGGCTCCCTCGCTCGGATTGAATTCCGACATGGAGGAACTCCCCTTTTCGGTCAAGCCGGAAGCGCACGTGGATGTCCGCCAGGTCATGGCCCTGCTGCGCAGCACGTATGAGGGAACGGAAAACGACATGTGCCGGGGAATCGTCATCACCCGGCCCGCGACGAAAAACCAGCCGGAGCGCCGGGAAATCAGCCCCATCGCGAATCCGTGGCTGACGACGACCATGCGGAACACCCTGAATTCCATCGCTCCCGGAACCGTTGATTTCCGGCGGACCGTTTCTGTCGCCTGGTGCGCATATTCGCATGTCATCCAACTCCGGGAATGGCTCCCGGACACCGTCGGCGGCATTTGCTGGCTCGCCGTGGACAACCCGGGCCAGAGCCCGCGGATCCCGGTGTTCAGCGGCGCCAGGACCGTTCCGGCTGCATTCTGGCGGTGCGGACAGAAACAATATGACGCCGACTGCGCCTTGTGGACATTCCGGCGCGCCAACAAACTGGCGACCCTTTCCTGGCAAACAACCCAGAAGGGCTTCATGAAAAATGTGCTCGAACTGGAAGAGGAGGCATTCGCCGGACTGGCGGACCTGGAATCAGCTCCCGACCCGGCCCGCGCCGAAGCCTATACGCAAAAAGTATACGACCAGGCCGCAGCCCGCTGGAAGGAAATGGAGGAGAAATACTGGGTGCAGTTCGGACTCGGCTTCTAAGCGGTCATTCGGACAGCAACTGTTCGACATCGTGGCGTTCGCCCACGACCCACAAGGTGTTACCGGCCTCCAGGGGCAATGAGACATCGGGGACATGCAGGTTGCCGTCGGCATCCTCGACCCCGGCGATCATGCAGTGGTAGCGGTTCCGGATGCCGCTGTCTTTGATGGAAAGACCGGCGAAACGCGAATCCTCCCCGATCCGGAGCAGACGCAGGATCATTTCACTGCTCTCGATTTCAGACGGATCCGCCGGAATCACCTGCCCTTTCACTTCGGCGCCGAAGGCCTCGATCCCGCTGTCCGTCCCAATGATCTGGACCCGGTCCTGCGGATAAATCCGGTCCGTGGCCTTGGGGATATTCAACCGGCGCGTGCCCCGGAGGATCGAGACGATGTGCACGCCGAACCGGCGGCCGAAATCCAGCTCCATCAACGTCTTCCCCGCCCACTGCGTCTCCGGTGGAATATCGAAGTCCGCAAAATGCAAGTCCTTGGATATCAATTTGCTGGCATAGGCCGGTTTTTGCTGTCCGAGATACTCGGCCTGGATTTCGCGGGACCGGAGATTCTGGTTGAACGTCCGTTCGATCTTCATGGACTGGCTCTTGATGAAGCGGCTGGAAATCATCAGGATGACCAACAGCAGGGCCAGGACAATCAGCAGGACGACGGAAAAATGCAGCAACCGCGAAAGGATATAGACGACAAAACCCATGGCCACGAAAATCCGGATCAGGATTGAAGCGACCAAGGGAGCCCGGTTCACCCGGTTCTTTCCCCACAGGGAACGGAATTCGGGTGAATGGTTTTTCTTGATCATGATCGAACGCAGGAAAGGTGCCGCCATCAGGACGATCGCCACCGCCGACAGCAGGTCCGCCCACCGCTGGGGCAGGATGTCCCGCAGCAGCGGCACGAGGAAACGGAAGGACAGGGCAATGATGGCGAACGCAACAATCGAATTGATCAGGGTAACCCGCAGGATGGCAAGGATATAGGTCTTCCATTCATTGGTATCGTTGGCCGCGGTTTCCCCGCCGGAGGCATACCGGTTCAGGAAATGCTTCCAGCGTTCAGGCATGTGCCGGTCCAGGAAATTGTAAACGGGTTCCGCCAGCCGGATCATGTAGGGCGTCAGGAAAATGGTGATGACGGAAACGGCGACGACAATCGGATACAGGAAGTCGGACGTCACGCCGAGCGAAACGCCCAGGCCCGCGATGATGAAGGCGAATTCACCGATCTGGGTCAGGCTGAAACCGCATTGGATCGCCGTCTTGAGCGTCTGGCCGGACAGCAGGACACCCAGGGTCCCGAATGTGGCCTGTCCCAGCAGGACCGCCAGCGTAATCAGCAGGATCGGCCATTTGTGCGCCACGATCATGGCCGGATCCACCATCATGCCGACGGAGACGAAGAAGATGGCACCGAAGAGGTCTTTCACGGGCTTGACCAGCCTGTCAATGTGTTCCGCCTCAACGGTTTCCGCGAGGATGGAGCCCATGATGAAGGCGCCGAACGCCGCCGAGAAGCCGGTCTTCGCCGCGATGACGACCATGGCAAAACAGAGCCCCAGGGAGACCACCAGCAAGGTCTCGTCATTCATCAGCGGGCGGGCTTTCTTGAGCAGCAACGGGATCAGGTAAATCCCCACGACGAACCACAGGACCAGGAAGAAGACGAGTTTGGCGATGCTGCCGAGCATCTGCCCGCCTTCGATGGAATTGCTGACCGCCATCGTGGACAGGAGGACCATCAGCACGACGGCGAGGATGTCTTCCAGGATCAGGATGCTCAGTACCAGGCCGGTAAACTTCTTTCCCCGCAGGCCCAGGTCATCGAAGGCCTTGTAAATGATGGTCGTCGAGGACATGGCAATCATGCCGCCGAGGAGGATGCTGTCCATCCGCTGCCAACCCGAAATCTTTCCGACCGTAATGCCGAGGAAGATCATCCCGAAGATGATGGTCAGCGCGGCAATGACCGCCGGGCCGCCCACCTTGACGATTTTCTTGAAACTGAATTCCAGCCCGAGGGCGAAAAGCAGGAAGATGACGCCGATATCCGCCCAGATATGCACATTGGCCGTGTCCACCACGGAAGGGAGCAGGCCGAAATGTGGACTCGCAAGGAAACCGGCCACGATGTACCCCAAAACCAGCGGCTGACCGAGTTTTTTGAACAGCACCGTCATGATCCCCGCACAGACGAGGATCAATGCCAGATCAGCAATTAAAGGCGCAAGTTCGGACATGG
>CADBPH010000312.1 GCA_902796455.1 uncultured Bacteroidia bacterium | reverse complement strand
TGAATATGGTCTACCAGTCCACCCGGCAGCTGAGGAACATGGAGATGCTGACCCTGGAGAATCCCCCGCAAATCTTCCCCCTGACCTTCAAGGGGATCGAACGCAACAAAGACGGGCTGTACCGCTTGTCAGACATTCTCGACCGCTTCGGGGAAGCCATTGACGCCGGGGTTGTCATCCAGCCGATGAAACAGAAAAACAACGGTTTTTTCCGTCGCAAGAAAGCCGCATAAATTATAATCAATGAAACACAGATTACTAATTCTCAGCATATTCACTGCATTCTTCATGGGAATGCCCACCGGATGCAACAGTCCCGCTTCCGAGACCGGCAAGCCGGATGAGCCACAGACACCCACCGAAGAGGAAACCGGCAAGATTGAAACACCCGCTTTCGCACGGGGAGCCGATATCAGCTGGTATTCGGAGATGGTTTACAACGGGAAGGTTTTCCGGGACAGAAACGGCCAGGAAAAACCGCTTCCGGAGGTCCTCAAGAGCCTGGGGATGAATGCTGTCCGCCTGCGTGTCTGGTGCAATCCGGACCTCAAGTGGAACGGGACGGAAGATGTCGTGAACAAGGCAATCGCCGCCACAAAGGCAGGCCTCGCCGTCATGATTGATTTCCATTACAGCAATTTCTTTGCAGATCCGGGGCGGCAGAACATCCCGGATGCATGGAAAGGATTATCGCTGAGCGATATGGGAGCAGAACTCGGCAAGCATACGACCACCGTCCTCCAGGCCCTGAAGGACGAAGGAATCACCCCTGCATGGATCCAGGTGGGCAACGAAACCCGGAACGGAATGCTGTGGGATGTCTGCCGGCTGTGGAACAATTCCGGAGAGATCGCCGGTGGCTGGGCGGCTTATGCCAAGCTCAGCAATGTCGGATACACCGCCTCGAAGGCCGTCTTCCCGGACACCCCCGTCATTATCCACCTGAACAATGCCTGGGAGAACAATGAATGGTGGTTCAAGCGCTTCCTGGACGAGGGCGGCAAGATGGACATCATCGGGCTTTCCCACTACCCCATGAGCGAAACGGGACAGGAATGGAAGGCCGTCAATTCACTGGCAATCAAGAATATCAAAGATTTGTCCCAGAAGTTCAACCGGCCGGTCATGGTCTGCGAGATCGGGGTGAAAATCTCCAGCATCACCCAGGGAAAAGCCTGCATCCAGGACTTCATGGACCAGGCCCGGAAGATCGACAAATGTGTCGGTGTCTTCTATTGGGAGCCCGAGGTGTACGGCGGCTGGAAGCCGGCCATTTACAACGATGTGTCGAAGTACGTTCCCGGACAGAAAGTCTGGAATGCGTATGAGATGGGGGCTTTCCTGGACAACGGACAGCCTACGGACATCCTCGCGCCCTTCGCGGAATGATCTTATTCCCCTGCCATCCGGTTCCGGTGAAAAAACAATAGAGGCTGACCTCACGGCGAGCCTCTACTCCACTACTAACAAAACTAACCAATAACTACTGACTAATATGAAACAAACATGAGTTTGTATCTGCTTAGAACAAATATAGTTAATCCATCAGAACAGGCAAACCGTCCCGGCCTCCGAAGGCGCTTTTATCAATGAACTTGGAAATTTTTTCAACGAACACGATTTCATTTTTATAATACGGTATCCCATACATGGCGAAAGAAAAAGACATTTTGTTAGGCCAACTCCGCAGCGGGAGCCCGATGACAACGTACGACCAGTTCCGGCTGACGTTGATGCTGAGCGTTCCCGCCATCCTGGCCCAGTTCTCTTCCGTCATGATGCAGTACATCGACTCGGCGATGGTGGGCAGCCTCGGCGCCAACCCGTCCGCCTCGATCGGTCTGGTTGCGACCAGTACCTGGATCCTCAGCGGATTCGCCATGGCGGCTTCTTCGGGTTTCTCCGTCCAGATTGCGCATCTCTGCGGATCGCGCGACTTCCAGGAGGCCCGCCAAGTCTCCCGCCAGGGCCTGTTTTCCATGCTCCTGTTCACCCTGTTGCTGAGCGCAGCGGGAATGGCCATCAGCCCCTTCCTGCCCGGATGGCTCGGCGGCGGGGCCGAAATTGCGGCGGACGCATCCCGGTATTTCCTGATCTATGCCGCATTCATCCCGGTCGGCTGCGTCGGCTGGTCCGCCAGCATGATGCTCCAGGCCAGCGGTAACATGAAGGTACCCAGCATGATGTACATTGCCATGTGCGTGCTGGACGTCATTTTCAACTACATCTTCATTTTCCTCTGCGACATGGGTGTGGCCGGTGCCGCCCTCGGAACGGGCATGTCCGAAGTCGTCACCACGGCCTTCATTCTCTGGTACCTGTTCCACCGCAGTAAAGAACTGTCCGGCAAGGGGGAAAGGGTTTCCTTCCTCCCCAGCCGCGGCGTACTTCGCAACGCGCTGGGTATCACCTCTCCCATGTGGTTGCAAAACATCATCATGCGGGGGGCCTATGTCGCGAGCACGATCATCGTGGCGCCCCTGGGCCCGATCGCCATTGCCGCCAACGCTTTCGCCATCACGGCGGAAAGTTTCTGTTACATGCCCGGTTACGGCATTGAAGAAGCCGCAACGACCCTCGTCGGACAAAGTCTGGGTGCAGGGCGGAAGGATCTCGCCCGGAAATTCGCCCGGATTACGATCCTGATGGCCGCGGCGATCATGAGCCTGCTCGCCATCGCCATGTTCTTTTCGTCCACCGTCCTAATGGACATCCTCAGCAATGACGCAGGAGTCATCTCGCTGGGTTCCAAAGTTTTGCGGATCGAAGCCTTCGCGGAAACCCTGTATGCGGTCTCCATTGTCGGATACGGCATCTGCGTGGGAGCGGGCGACACCCTGGTCCCGAGCCTGATGAATTTCTGCAGCATGTGGCTGGTCCGGATCGGGCTGTCCATCGTCTTGACCCCGAAATACGGCCTGCAGGGCTACTGGATCGCCATGTGCATCGAATTGAATATCCGCGGTTTGCTGTTCATCTGGCGCCTCAAGGGAGAGCGGTGGATGAAAGACCGGCTGATCAAAGTGAAATAAATGGTATAATCTTATATGAAACACATTGCCAATCAAGAATTCGGGGGCGAAAGGCCCCTGTACTGCGAAAAAGACCTGCTCCTGGAGAACGTCATCATCCACGCCGGCGAATCCGCCCTCAAGGAAACGGCGAACATCACGGCAAACCACTGCCGGTTCGAGGGGAAATACCCTTTCTGGTGCTGTGACGGGTTCCAGGTGAAGGATTGTATCTTCACGGTCGGCGCCCGGGCCGCACTGTGGTATTCGAAGCACCTGCTGATGGAAGACACCATCGTGGATGCGCCCAAGATGTTCCGGGAAATGGAAGACCTGACCCTCCGGCGCGTCATCATCGATTCCGCGTCCGAAACCCTGTGGCACTGCGGGCAGGTCGTGCTGGAAGACGTCCGCGCCGCCCGGG
>CADBPH010000311.1 GCA_902796455.1 uncultured Bacteroidia bacterium | reverse complement strand
GCCGCTCGCAGATGCCCCCCAGGTATGTTCCGAGAACAATGCGACATTCTTGAAACCATTGAAAACCGTCCCGGCAGGATAAGGGCGGGACCCCGAAAGCATCGACCACAGAATCTGACCCTGCGCCAGACGGGCTGCCGCGGCCCGGTTGGTATAGGTCTCCTTCGCCGTGGAAGCCGCCCCGTCTTCCCATGTCGGCGTCATGTCGCCCCGATACGTAGGAATCACCGCTCCATACCGGCGCTCGAAAGTTTCGAAAACTTCCTTGGTCGTAGCGATACGGAACTGCGGCGATGCATATTTTTCATTCCAACTCCGGATGATGTCCGGCATCTCGTCGTCCGGCGGGCCATTGTCTCCGTGAATCGTATACCGGAGATAGCACATATCATAGGGAAACTCCTCATTTTCAAGCTCCCGCAAATAGCTCCAAATCGTTTCCACCCCACAGACAGACAGGCTGCCGGCCAGCCAGCCGTGGAACCAGGAATACCCCCGTCCGGCTTCCCAGACCAGGACACGCTGTGTCCCTGACTGAGACTCCCACCAGAAAGGATGATCCCCCCATTTGACATGCAGTGCGGAGGTCCGGTCATTGCCAATCCGCCCGTACATCGGAACATAGTTCGGGGCTGGAGAATAATAGCGTACCCCTTGGAGAGACATTGCCGTCGCCATTCCCCAGACCTGTCCCGGAACATCGCTCATCATGGCGGTATTGATTTCCACGCCAGTCTGCTCTTCGATACGATGGGCGTCGTCAAAGAAATGCATCAGTTCCTCCTGCCGCGATATTCCGGTAATAATACTGCCCAGGCAGGCATCGACCCCGATATACCCTTTCCGGATGGCATCCAGGAGTTTTTCCGCCTTCGGGGTTCCGGCGTACTCCTGCAAGTAACCCGCTATGGCCCACGTTGCTTCCGTATTCCAGCAATAACGGGCTCCGTCGGGATAGGATGCCGTTTTTTCCGCCAGTTCGATGGCATGTTCCAAGTTCTTCCACTGCAGGCGCATCACATCCGCCTGCCGGTGCGTATAGCCGATATCTTGATGGGAATGGGAGAGAAAATAGACGGTCCATCGCCGTGCAGCGGGAACGGAAAACACATATTCTTCCTGTTCCTTGCCGCACGATGCTTTAACACGCAGGTTGGCAGCTGTTTCCATCCAACCGGCCGGAAAGAATCCGTGATAAACGGAATCTCCCTGGGCGGAAGGTTTCATCCGCGCTTTCCACTGCCGGCCCTCCATTTCGAACGAAAAATCCACCGGCCGACGGAGCCGCTCTCCGAAAACCAGATCGAATTCACGGACAGGACCATCCGCTGTATTCAAGTATCCTTGCGCAGCGGAAAGGACGGGCTGCCCCTGAGGCAACACGGCTCCTTGCATCGCCCAGGAAACGGACAAGACTGCCAGCAAAATGATCGTTCTGTAGAAATGTTTGGCTTTTTTCATTATGTTCATACATACTTGGGCCAAAAATAGCTGAAATTTTCTTAAAAGCAAGTGATTTATGGATTTATTTGCATATATTTGTTCAAACAAATCCTACCACAATGATAACCCACCGGATTCTTATCTCCCTGTTTACGCTTGGCTTACTGCTGGTTGAAGGGTGCCGGGACTGCCCCGACTACCTGCCCCGGACGCCGGAAGTTTCGGATCGGGTGGTTTGCATGGACCTCACACCCTTGAGTCCTTCGGACAGACTGGCGGCAGAATCCCTGCAGGGGCTGGCCAACCGCAGACATGCGGAAATCTTTACTTACGCCACCTATTACACAGAATGGACGCTGGATTTTTACAAACAGCACGGATACATCCGCGAGGCGACTCACATCTCCGGCGTTGAAGAGTTGCTATTAAAATATAAGGACGCCGTGCGGGGCATTGTCGTTTACGATACTGCCTGCCCGCCGACCATCAACCTGGCAACAAACATCGCCGGGGTCTGCGACTGTGTCATCGCCGGACCGGACAACCTGGAGACAGTCCGGTCCGCCCTGGACAAACCGGTCCTTTACGACCTCCGCGAAAAAAAGTTTACGGGAGAAACCGACACATACCAATGGTACCGGGAGAACATTTTCCCGCTGCAACGCCACAACGTCCTGTCCATCGCACCGAACGAGGGGAGCGCCTATGATATCTACCGGGATTATCTCGTGGAATTCAAAATCCCTGTTTTCTGGCTTCCAGGGCATCAGGATACCGATTTCGATCCGGAGCATGAGGAGCAGATCCTCGACCTGTTCCGGGAGACACCGGCCAACATCCCTGTCCTCGGATTCTGGCCGGCCGGGAGCGGACTTGCACGCGGATACCGGGAATTCGACGGGGTGAAACTGGCCGGGAAATACGGGAAATACACCCTGGTCAACACGCACGCCGGGAACTACAGCTGGCAAAGCGGCGTGAAAATCAAACACGACCGCTTCCGGCAAAAGGCGCCCCGCCGGAAG
>CADBPH010000310.1 GCA_902796455.1 uncultured Bacteroidia bacterium | reverse complement strand
GGGATCATCGCTGTACACTTTCGTGCCCATTGGGTTCAACAGGGCCCGGTCCATGACCGCAAAGCCATCTTCACCGATGGTGGCCAGGGCATGGCCGCTCGCTTTCACCCACAGCCTGCCGGCATCCTTGAAAGAAGTATTTCCGCCACCGGCGATTACGCAAGTGGGATCTGCCCCATATTTCCGGGAGAGGGCAATCAGATTATCTATCGGGTTCATACCAACACTGTTTTTCGTATCAATTCTTCCGCTGCTGCGGGGCTGTCCAAGCCGGCCTGATGGGCGGCAATGGCACAAGCACCCCGGTAATTGACGGCACGGAGCCGGTCATTCAAGGCATTTGTACCCCGGGTATGCAGGCGCAAGGGCTCCATGGCCGGCGTATTGTGCTCGGAGCCGAAGGTCACGATAAAGCCCTCTTCCTCAAGGAAATCCGAGTAGCGTTCCAAGACAGCGGCCGTATTCCGCGACGGGATGAATTCCACACTGTGGATTCCGCGCCGGCGCAGGGTGTCCGCCGCATGCTGCAAATCCTCTTCGAAGGGGGTGAAATGCCCCTGGGCGTCATCCCCGAGGAAGGGATATGTCGGGATTCCCCCGGCACTCCGGATCCAGTCGCAGACGACTTCCATGGGAAGGAAGGCATCCGGGGCTTCCGGGACGAAAGCCGGACCGCCGCTCTTGAGCAAGGCGGAACGCAATTCATTTTCTATGGCCGCGACATCGGAGAGGTCCGCTTTCAACGGGCGTCCCAGGATGCGTGCATACCGTTCGCCGGCATCCGGCCGGTCCTGGACCGCCAGGCGGAGTGCCTTTGCCAGGTGCCGTTCACGGACCAGCCCGCAGGTGAGTTGCTTGCACATGGTGTCATAGTCCAGCGAAATGCCCGCGCCGACTTGCTGCAAATAAGCATTCAACCGGCCGCACATCTGCGCTACCTGGGCATTCGAAGCCGCCCGCACCTGAGAAAGGATCCGCTTCCCTTCCGCCGGAAGATGGGCCGGGAAAGCCAGCCCTTTTCCGCTGAGATAGGTCCGGCCGGGATTGCTGGGATCGTTGACCCGCAACCCGGCTTCCTGATCCTCGCTGTTCAGGGAAATGAATTCGATATTGAAGAGCGGATACAGGCCCCGCGCAGCACATCCGGCCGCCCAGGGTCCATATCCGTCCAAGGAATAAAAATCGTTAATGCCGACGACTCCCACCTTCTCAGCAGCGGCCCGGTCCAACGCGTCGTCAATATCCCGGAAAGCGCTGAAAGAAAACGGGGTATGAAGATGGGCATTTACATCAATCCAATCCGACATGGTCCAAACTCCTATACGCCTTTCCGGGCCCGCAGCAGTTGTTGGGCAGCCGTGAAATTGCCGGTCGGGACATAATCCTTCAACGGCAGCATCTTCTCATTGATGACATCCAGGAACCATTCCGGCTGCGGGAAGAATGCAGCCTCCAACTCGTGGCACGGGGTGATCCAATTCCGGGAGCCCAGAACAACCGGGGCGGCATCCAGGTCATCGAAGCACAGGTCCGCGATGTTGGCGGCCAGGTCATTCAGGAAGGAGCCGCGTGCCGAAGCGTCGCCCGCGATGATGATCCGCCCGGTCTTCTTGACCGACGCCACCACTTTCGCATAATCGAACGGAACGAGGGAGCGGGCATCGATGACCTCCGCTTCCAGGCCGTACTGTTCTTTGAGCATGTCCGCAGCCTTCAAGGCACGGTACAAAGTAGCGCCGATCGTCAGGAAGGTCACATCCTTGCCTTCCCGCTTTACGTCCGGTTCCCCGATCGGAATTTCGTAATACCCTTCGGGAACGCCCCCTGCATGGAACTCTTCGCCTTTATCGTAAATTCGCTGGCTCTCGAAGAAGATGACCGGGTCCGTACCCTGCAAGGCGCTGTTCATCAATCCCTTCGCATCATAAGGAGTAACCGGGAAGACCACTTTCAGACCCGGGATATGGGTACAGAGCGAGGTCCAGTCCTGCGAGTGCTGGGCACCGTATTTCGATCCGACGGAAACCCGGACGACCACCGGCATCTTGAGGATATTCCCGGACATGGCCTGCCATTTGGGAAGCTGGTTGAAAATCTCATCGCCGCAGCAACCGAGGAAATCGCAATACATGATTTCCGGGATGACGCGGCCGCCGCACATCGCATACCCGATGGCCGTGCCGATAATGGCGGCCTCCGCAATGGGGGCATTGAAAAGACGATGGTAAGGAAGCGCCTCTGTCAGACCACGATACACGGCAAACGCACCGCCCCACTCCCGGTTCTCCTCGCCATAGGCGACCAGGGAAGAATCCTTATAGAAACGGTCTATCACCGCCTCGAAAATCCCATCCCGGATATTGAATGTTTTCATTTTCGATACGGGTTTCCCGTCCGCATCCAGCCAGAAGCGCGATTTTCCGGCAATTTGTTTCACCCGCGGATTCTCCGCCATGGGATGGTTCACCTGAGGCGTCGCATCCCCGAATGAATCCACGCTGCCGCCGGAAAACATCATGTCTCCCAGGAGCTCATTGTCGCGGACCAAATCCATGCGCGGGGAAAG
>CADBPH010000309.1 GCA_902796455.1 uncultured Bacteroidia bacterium | reverse complement strand
CGAGACCGTATCGTTTATGCAAGGAAGAATAACAGAGGAAATGAAATATGCCGTGGATCTTCGGATCGGCAGTTTTCAGGTAGATGTACACAAACGCCTCCGGGCTGCCGCATTCATGGACCTGGCGCAGGAGATGGCTTATCTGGCCGCGGAGGCCATGCATTTCGGCTATGACGAATTGCAGGTTGAAGGGAAGGCCTGGGTCCTGTCCCGCATGCATTTCCGGTTTGACCAGGTTCCCATGTGGGGTGAGCACGTGCGTCTTTCTACCTGGCACAAAGGACCTTACGGGCCGTTTTATCTCCGTGATTTCCGGATGGAAGACCTGCAGGGCGGCACGCTCGTCGCCGCCACCAGCTCCTGGGTGGTCCTGGATGTCGCTTCCCGGCGGATGGTCCGCAGCAGCGAAGTTGTCGAAATGATTCCGGATTCGACGGTCTGTTCCGACCAGTCCATTCCGGAGCCGGCCCCGAAGGTTGTCGTGCCCTCCGCGGCGGAAATGCTGCCGGCCGGGGAACACGTCGTGGCCTATTCCGATGTCGACCTGCTCGGCCATACGAACAATGTCCGCTACCTGGTCTGGGCGCTGGACAGCATCGGATGGGACATCCTTTCGGAAGGCGTCGCCGACGATGTCGTAATCAATTTCAACCATGAGACCCGGCCCGGGGAGCGCGTCTGCCTGACAAAAGGCTTCCACGAAGGGACTTGGTACGTGGAAGGCCGCGTGGAAGACCGCCCGGCATTCCTGGTCTCCATCCACGTTAAACGTTAAAGGTCTTGCCGCTCTCGGGAGAAAGGCGTAATTTTGCGGCATGAAAGATCTGTTTATAGGAACGGGGATCGCCCATTCAATCCTGTTGTTCGCGTTGGTCATTGCCTTGGGCCTGTATCTGGGCCGCTTCAAGGTGAAGGGCATCTCTATCGGTTCCACCTGGATTCTGTTTATCGGGATCCTCCTGAGTCATTTCGGTTTACGCTCCAATCCGGTCGTGTTGTCCTTCATGAAGGACTTCGGCCTGATCCTGTTTGTCTTTTCCATCGGCCTGCAAGTCGGCCCCGGTTTCTTCCATTCCTTCAAGAAAGGGGGAGTGGTCATGAATTTGCTGGCGCTGTCGCTGGTCGTCCTGGCGGTTGTCACCACCCTTGTCATCCATTGGGTGACGGGAGAGGACCTGCAGACCCTGACGGGCGTCATGTCTGCCGCCGTGACCAATACGCCCGGTCTGGGTGCGGCCCAGCAAACCCTTTCGGATGCCATCCTGGCCGGTGGCGGCACGTCTGCCGAAGCGGCCTCGGCCTCGTCTTCCCTGGCTTCCGCCTACGCGGTGGCCTATCCGATCGGTGTACTCGGCGTCATTTTCCTGCTGATCGGCATGAAGTCCGCTTTCCGGATCGATTTGGATAAAGAGAAAAAGGCGCTGGATCAGGAAGATGACACCACCGAGCGCGCCCGCCGGATGCATTGCCAGGTAGAGAATCCTGCCATCTTCGGGAAATCCCTGCGGGAATTGTGTCACAGCGCCGAAAATGAATTTGTCGTTTCGCGGATCATGCGCGACGGCGAAATATCCACACCCGGTCCGGACACGATTCTCCAGGAAGGGGATAAATTGCTGATAGTCACGTCGCAGCAACACGTTGACAAGGTCCGTATCATTTTCGGCGAGGAGATTCCGCTGCACGTGCAGGACTGGCAGAAAATGGACGAACATCTTGTCACGCGCCGCCTGACCATTACGAAATCCTCCCTGACCGGAAAGAAACTGAGCAGCCTGAATATCCGGAACATCCATGGAGTCACGGTCACGCGTGTCGTCCGGGCCGGTGTCGAACTGGTTGCCCGGCCGAACCTGATCCTCCAGATGGGAGACAGCATCATGGTGGTCGGTACCGAATCCAATATCGCTGACGTGGCCCGTGTCGTCGGGAACAAACCGGAGGCCCTGAGCCATCCGAACCTGGTTCCGATTTTCCTCGGTATCGTCGTCGGAATCATCTTCGGGTCCCTTCCCATCCGCTTCCCGGGAGTTCCGCAACCGGTGAAACTGGGGCTTGCCGGCGGTCCCCTGATCATTGCCATCCTCCTGGGCTATTTCGGCCCGAAGTGGCGTATCACGACCTATACGACCGTCAGTGCCAATATGATGATCCGGGAAATGGGCATTTCCTTCTTCATGGCCGCCGTCGGCTTGGGAGCCGGTGAGAATTTCGTTTCCTCGATCGTGAACGGGGGATACTGGTGGATCCTTTACGGAGCCCTCATCACGTTGATTCCGGTGTCGGCCGTCATGCTGATCGCCCGGCTGGCCTGCAAGCTGAATTTCTATCAGATCTGTGGTCTGATTTCGGGCGGTACGACCAACCCGCCGGTGCTTGCATTTGCCCAGAGTGCTTACGGAACGGATTATACTTCTGTGAATTATGCGACGGTCTATCCGTTGACGATGTTTCTGCGTGTGCTGGCCGCCCAGCTGCTGATTCTGTTTTCTCTCTGACCATGGAACTAGTCTATCCTCCCTATCCCGCTCCCATTATTCCCCGCCCGACAGCGGATCATCCTTCGGTGGCCCTTTCTCCGTCCGTGGAGATGGTCCCCGTGGTCCGGCCGACCGGCGAGGTGGTGGCGCAGGCGGCACGTCCGTATGTGCACGGGGGCTCGAAATTGCTGCATCCGGTTGTCCATTTGCATGTGATCAACCGCAAGGGAGAGTTGTATTTGCAGCGGCGGAGCCTTCGCAAGCGCTTGCTGCCGGGGTATTGGGATACTTCCGTCGGCGGCCACGTGGATTATGGGGAGTATATTTCAGAGGCCTTGTACCGGGAAACGTATGAGGAACTCCATCTCCCGGGTTTCAATCCCGTCTACCTGCGGACCTATGTCTATGAAAACGAACGGGAGAGCGAATTGGTCAATGTTTTCGCCTGCGTCGGCGACTTCCATCCGGAGCCGGACCCTGTCGAACTGGCCGGCGGCCGTTATTGGAGCATGAAAGAAATTGAAGATTGTTTGGGAAAGTCCGTCTTAACCCCTAACTTTGAAGAAGAGTTTGTCCAGATCCGTGCGGAACTGGAAGCCCTTCTTTAATATGGATAAGACCACGACCAATCCTCCTTCCGGGAAACGCCCTTCTTCCCGTCAGGATCCTATCGGAAAGTTTGTCCGGGACCAGTTTTCTGTCTGGCCGGAGGCAGCCGCGAATTACCGCGGACTGAAGCGGAGCGATTACCGGGATTTCTCCCTGGACGGACTCCGGGTGCGCGTGCAGCACAATCCTGTGCGCGTGCGGTCGTCTGAGGCGGATCTTTCCGCGGAGGTCTTGTCTTCCCGGCCCTGTTTCCTCTGTCGCGGCAACCGCCCTTCCCAGCAGCATGCTCTCTTGTTCGAGGGCCGGAAAGGCCGCCGGTACGATATCCTGGTCAACCCTTACCCGATTTTCCGGGACCATCTGGTCATCGCACTCCAGGAACACCGTCCCCAGTCCATCTGGCAGCATTATGTGGACATGGCAGATCTGGCCCACCATTTCCCGGGTTTCACTTTCTTTTACAACGGTCCCTGTTGCGGAGCATCCGCACCGGATCATCTCCATTTCCAGGCTTGCCGGCGGGGGAGTCTGCCCTTGGAGCGGGACGTCGACCGGATCCTGGACCGCATCGTCGTCCCTTCGCATGGCGTCCCGTATGGGGAGGAGGTGACGTCCATCCCGCCGGAAGTCGCTGAAGACGTGGATTTCGTTACGACCGTCCAGGAGGCGCAACTGTTCCATTACAAGCATTTTACACGCGGAGTTTTCGTACTGCGGGCACGCACGTCCAAGTCGTTGGCCAAGCTCTTTTACCGCTTGCTGGACTGTGCGGATATTCCGGAGGGCGAGCGAGAGCCCCGGATCAACATGCTGACATGGTACCGGCCGGTTCCCTCCGGCCGCGGGCCGTCCAGCCGTCCCCCCGGCTTCGCCCACGGGATGGCCGGTTTCGAATACCGTGCTGTCGTGGTTTTCCGTTCCAGGCACCGTTCCCATCATTATGAATCCCCCGGAGCGGACCATCTGGCCATGAGTCCGGGATGTGCGGATATGGCCGGCCTTTTCATTGCGCCCCGGCGGGAGGATTTCCTCAAACTGGACGCTCCGCTGCTCCGC
This sequence comes from uncultured Bacteroidia bacterium, assembly GCA_902796455.1. Lineage (GTDB taxonomy): Bacteria > Bacteroidota > Bacteroidia > Bacteroidales > UBA932 > Cryptobacteroides. The sequence continues at coordinate 3,688 of CADBPH010000309.1, read as the reverse complement.
CAGATGCTGGACGAGGTTTCCCTCGACGCCCCTTCCGAGCAGAAGATCCTGTGGCGCCTGACGCGCAGGCAGCCGCAGCTGCAGGTCGGCATCATGGCCGGCGAGGAAATCACGTTCGAAATCATATCGGACGGGGCCGGACCGCAGAAAGTTTCCTATCAGGAAGGCAAGATTTGCTATAATGGCGCCCTGTATGACGAATTGCTGTTCGATGCCCAGACCATGTCCACCCTGTTCGCACAGCCCTCGTTCATCCTGTATGGCGTAACCATCGGCGTGGATTTCCACTGGCAGCAGCAGATGACCCAGCGGTTTGCCGGATCCCTCAAATTCATTGTAGAAAAGGGAAAAGTGGCGGCTGTCAATGTCATCGGTGTGGAAGATTACCTGGTCAGTGTGATTTCTTCGGAAATGTCCCCGACCGCCTCCCTGGAATACCTCAAGGCCCATGCCGTCATCTCCCGTTCCTGGGTGATGGCGCAGATCCGGCACCGGGCTGCCCGGGCGGAGCAGGCGCAGCGCCGCTCCGGCGCCGGGGCGGAAGGCGGGGTGCCGGGCCTGGTCACCCGCCTGATGGGAGTGGACGGGAGCCCGTATGCTGCTGAAAACAAGGAAGATGTACAGCCTGGGTGTCTGGAAATCCGCAGCTGGTCCGATCACGAGGACCATGTCCGTTTCGATGTCTGTGCCGATGACCATTGCCAGCGGTATCAGGGATTTACAGACCTTCCCATGGACAAGGCGCGGGCGGCGGTCGATGCGACCTGGGGGCAGGTCCTCGCTTATGACGGTGAGATTTGCGATACGCGTTTCTCCAAATGCTGCGGCGGGGTCATGGAGCGGTTCTCTTCGTGCTGGGAGGATGTGGATCCGCCTTACCTGCAGGTACTTCCCGATACCCCCGGTCATCGGAAAGACGGACGGGTCTACTGCGACACGCAGGATCCGGCCATCCTTTCGCAGGTCATGAAGGATTATGACCTGGAAACCCGGGATTTTTACCGTTGGACCGTCCGCTATGATATCCGGACCCTTTCCGCGCTGATCGCCCGGCGTTCCGGCCATGATATCGGCCTCCTGGAGGACCTGGTTCCCCTCGAGCGCGGCGGCTCGGGTCGGATCACCCGCCTGGAAATCAAAGGGAGCAAACAAACCCTCATTGTCGGGAAAGAGTTGGTGATCAGGAAATACCTTTCCGACTCGCATTTGAAGAGTTCGAATTTTACCGTACAGCGCCCGGATTCGGATACCCTCGTCCTGGAAGGCAAGGGCTGGGGACATGGTGTCGGCCTCTGCCAGATCGGGGCGGCTGTCATGGCTTCCGAAGGGCACCCCTTCGACGAGATCCTTTCGCATTATTATCCCGGGGCGGTCCTTGCCGATGCTGCCTCGCTGAATCAGTAACATGGAAACTTTGAAAACCCGTTCCCCCTGGTGGTGGATTCCAACCCTGTATTTTGCGGAGGGAATCCCGTATTTCATCGTCAACAACATCTCCGTCCTCTTGTTTACGCGGATGGGTGTTCCGAACGAGATCATGTCCCTGTATACGAGTTTGCTGTACCTTCCCTGGGTCATCAAGCCGTTGTGGAGCCCCTTCGTAGACATCCTGCGCACCAAACGGTGGTGGATCCTGCTGATGCAGGCGGTCATGTGCCTGTCCTTCATTGCCTTGACCCTTTCGCTTCCGCATCCTTCCCCGGATATGATCGCCGGGAAGTCGACCCCCGTGGGGCTGTTCACCCTGACCCTGATCCTTTTCTACGTGACGGCGTTCGCTTCGGCGACCCATGACATTGCTGCGGACGGGTTTTACATGCTGGCCCTGCGGGACGACCAGCAGACCTTCTTTGTCGGCATCCGGAGCACATTTTACCGCTTGTCATCCATCTTCGGGCAGGGCGTCCTCGTCATGGTCGCGGGCCTGCTGGAAGAGCGGGGCGGGAATATCCCCGGAGCCTGGCGGATGACCCTGCTGCTGACGGCCGTCCTCTTCAGCCTGATTACGCTGTATCATACGTTTGTCATGCCCAAGCCCGCAGCCGATGCGCCGCGTGCGGTTCCGGGCGGCGCCGGGGAGATCTTCAAGGAATTCGGCCGGGCTTTCTCCACCTTTTTCCGCAAGCCGCAGCTGTTGGTCGCCCTGCTGTTCCTGCTGCTTTTCCGTTTCCCGGAAGCCTTGATGCTCAAGCTGGTCGGACCCTTCTTCCTGGATCCGCTGGCGAGCGGGGGACTGGCGCTTTCCACCAAGGCTGTCGGCATGGTCAACGGCACGGTCGGCGTGATCGCCCTGACCCTGGGCGGGATTGTCGGCGGGGTCATGGCGTCCCGGCTGGGGTTGAAGAAATGTCTGTGGCCGATGGCGCTGTCCCTGACCCTGCCTTGTTTCGTCTATGTCTACATGAGCATCGCGCAGCCGTCCAGCCTGTGGATTATTTCAGCATGCGTGGCCCTGGAACAGTTCGGCTACGGTTTCGGATTCCAGGCATATATGTTGTACATGATTTATTTCTCGGACGGGGAATTCAAGACTTCCCATTATGCCATTTGCACCGGCTTCATGGCGCTCAGCATGATGATTCCGGGCATGTTCGCGGGCTATCTGTGGAAATGGCTCGGCGGCTATACCGGATTCTTCTGGATGGTGATGCTCTGCTGCCTGGTTACTGTCTTTGTCACCTTCGCGGTCAAGGTGGATCCGGAATATGGTAAAAAGAAATGAATCAGGAAATATTCGTTGCAATGAAAAAAATATTATCCCTTCTTGGCCTTCTGCCCATCCTGACGGCGGCCTCTTGCGGCGCCCAGCAGAAAACCGTTTCCGCCGCTCCGACTGACAACAAGGATGCGCGGCTCCAATTCAGTCTTGACCTGCTGGCCAAGGTCGCGGAATCGACGCCACCGCAGGAGAATATCGTCGTATCTCCTTACAGCGCCGGCATGGCCTTGTCCATGCTGACGGAAGGTGCTCGCGGGCAGACCCGTGCCCAATTGGAAAAGGCTTTGCGGGGCGCGCGTTATGCCGGACCGGCGTTGTATGCCGATTCTGTCAATATCGTTTCCAGCGCCAATTCCGTCTGGGTGCGCGAGGGGTTCAACGTGAAAGATGCCTATTCGCGGCTGTTGGAAGAAACGTATGGTGCGGCGCTCCGTGTCCGGGATTTTTCAGATCCGGCCACGGTCGGGCAGATCAACGGCTGGTGTGCGGAACAGACCCATGGCCGGATCCCGAAAATTGTCTCGAAGATCGATCCGTCCATGATGATGTTCCTGATCAATGCGCTATATTTTAAAGGATTGTGGGAGGATCCATTCTCCCGGTCCGCGACCCGTGAGGAAACCTTCCATGGCGTTTCCGGCGATAAGCAGGTGGAGATGATGCATGCCCGGAGGAAGTACGGCTTTCGGGAACTGGAGGGTTTCCAGGTTGTGACGTTGCCGTATCAGGGCGGGCGGTATACAATGATGTGTGTCCTTCCTCCCAAGGGTGTTTCCCCGCAGCAGGCCATGGCGTATGTCGATCCGGCCTATTTCCGGGAGGCCGCCCAGGCTGCCCCGGAGGAAGTCGCCCTTTCCCTGCCGAAATTCAAGATGAATACGACCATGGTCCTGAATCAGGTGCTGAAGGCGATGGGAGCGGAGTTGCCGTTCTCCGGTTCCGCCGACTTCGGGGATATCACCTCCGCTT
>CADBPH010000308.1 GCA_902796455.1 uncultured Bacteroidia bacterium | reverse complement strand
GAGAGGCCATGGAATTGCTCCAAAGGACCTGCGAATCGGAACATCCCGACCTCGTCATCGGCGCATCGATGGGCGGCATGTATGCGGAAATGCTCCCCGGACGGCACCGGATCCTGGTCAATCCTGCATTCTGTCTCGCGGACACGCTTGCCCGCAACAACGGGACCGGACGGCAGGAATTCCACAACCCGCGGCTGGACGGAGCGACCTCTTTCCTCGTCACGAAAGGGCTGCTGGAGGCATTCCGGGAGGTATCCGGGCATTGTTTTGAGCATTGCGTTCAGGAAGAAGTGTACGGCTTATTCGGCATCCACGACACGCTGGTCGACACGTTTGACCTGTTCCGGGAGCACTACCGCAATGCCATCCGCTTCGACGGAGAACATTACATGAATGACCATACCATCCTCCAGGCCGTCCTGCCCCTGATCCGCCGCATCGACGACAGGCAGAACGGGACGGAGCGGAAGGTCCTGCTCATCGCGCAGGAGGCATTGCGAAAGGAACCAAGCCTGGATGCAGAACCCATTTCCGGCGCGGTCAAAGCCTTCAGGGAACTGTCTGCAAGCTATGATACCTGGCTGCTTGCTTCCACCCCCTACGACGACCCGCAGATGTGGTCGGATACCGTCCGCTGGACGGAAGCCCATCTCGGCGTCCCGGCCTGGGACAAGGTCATCCTTTCCCCCCGGCGGGACCTGCTTCTGGGAGATTATCTGGTCGCGCCCCGGACAGAACGGTTCGGGACGGACGCCTTCATGGGGACACTCCTGCCATTCGGGGAAGAGCCTTTCCACACATGGGAGGAGATCCTGACATACTTCCGGCGCCTCGGCGGCCAGTAAGAAACACGGCCAAGAGGCCGAGGTACACTAGATTGGCATCCAGACGAATACGAGTGCATCCCAGAGGGCATGGCTGACAATAAGGGCCGGGAGCATCCGGGGACGCAAACGGTACAGGAGGCCCCAGACACAGCCGGCGACAAGCGCAGCCATCACCAGCATGAAATTCAGGGACCAGACATGGACCAGCGCATAGATTACCGCGGTCAGGACAAAAGCCTTGTCCCGGGGCCTTTTCTCCCCGTCGAACAGTTTCTCCATCGTCCGCTGGACATATCCCCGCCAAAAGAACTCTTCCGCCGGGCCGATGACAAGCAGGAGCAACGCCGCGATTGCGGCGGGCGGCAGGCCGGTCTTCATGGAATAGATGGCGTCGACCTCCGGGCGGGCGAAATCAAAGAACCAGGACGACATCTTGTCGCCAACCCAGAAAACACCCCAGAGGAAAAGTGCGATGAGGATGCCTGCCAGAACCTGCCACAGCGGCCTTTCCACCTTGGGCAGTTTCTCCGGAGAGAAGGACAGGGCCAGGCACGTCAGGATGACAGCCGAAACGGTCATGGTAAGCCAGAAATTGGTCAGCCCAGCCGTCCAGGGGCTGAACATATAGAACCAGAGCAGGGCGGCAACAACAAGGGCCGCTACCAGGCGCTGTTTCATACCAAACCGGCGATGAAGAGTCCCACTGAGAGCAGGCCCGAGAAAACCAGCTGCAGTTTCGCGCTGCCCTGGTCCAACCCCTTCAGGGCTTCCAGCCCTTTCTGCCGGTACTGACCGGCTTGGACGAAATTCTTCCATGCGAGGATGCCTGCCGCAAGACACAGCAGCGAAAGCGGATGCAACTTACCCGCAAAGACAGCGAGCAAGACGCATGCAAAAGGAAGAATCATATAAACCTGATAGAGCAAGCCGGATGCTTTCACGCCGATGAGCATGGAAAAGGTCTTGATCCCGGCAGACCGGTCCGATTCGATATCCACCGTATTGTTGGCATGAAGTACGGAGACGGTAATGATTCCCAGAGGAACCGACAGGACCAGTGCATCCCATACCACACTCCCGGTTGCGGCAGCGGAGGTTCCGAGGACGGTGAGTATGCCGAAAACGAGGAAGATATCCAAATCGCCCAGCGCGTGATATTTCAGGAAAGAGTACAGAATCGTGAGCAGCACGCCGGCTGCGCCGATCAAGAGCACGACCGGAGCGCTGAGCAGGACGACAACGGCTCCGAAAAGGCAGCCGAGCACAAACAAAACGATGCTCATGCGCAGATATTCCGCCGGCTTGAAATGCCCGAACACGAGATTGGGTACGGCAAAGGCCCGTTCATTGTCTACGCCGCTGCGGAAATCGGCCCAGTCGCTGAGCAGATTTCCCGCTGCATGAAGGATGACAACGCCAAGGACGGAAAGCAGGAAAACAGCGAAACTGCGCCATCCGACCGGCAATACATGGCTGCTGAACAGATAAGCATACGTAGCGACAACCGGCATGGATGATACCGGGAAAGACCAGTACCGTGTGGCTGCCACCCACTCTTTCAGACTATGATTTGACATGATGGCAAAAGCATTGTTTTCGCGCGGATCAGAGATAGGAGAGAATGGTATCGGCCAGTTCTTCTTCTGTATGCCCGTCGGCGTTCAGGACGATGTCGTAGTTCCGGAGATCGTACCGGCTGACACCGGCATACCGCTGGATATAGTTCTCGCGGGCCTTGTCCAAACCTTTGATAACGGCCAGCGCCTGTTCCTCCGTCAGATTCTGTTTTTTCATGATCCGGTCCACCCGGTAAGACTGGGAGGCGCGGATGAATACGCTCAGGTGATTGGGATGGCCTTTCAGGACAAAGAAACCGGAACGGCCGGCGATGACGCAGGAACCCATCTGGGCGAAATCTTGCAGGATCGCCATCTCAGCCTTGAAGACGTCGTCCGTCGTGATGTCGACCCGGAATTCCTCCGTGTATGCGGGATTCAGGTCGAACGCTCTTCCAGGAGGGACCGGCGCAACGTGGCCGAGGATATCGGCCAGCCAGTTTTTCTTTTTCCCTTTCAGATTCTCGATCTCGGCGGCACTCAGGCCAAACTGTTTTTCCAGGGACTCGAGCAGCAGTTTGTCACAGTAACGGACATGGAGTTTCTCGGACAGGATCCGGCCTACGGTATGGCCGCCGGAGCCCACTTCCCGGCTGATGGTGATGACGAAGGGTTCTTTTACATTCATGGCTTTTGCAATAGAAAGTAATCCAAAGGTAGGAAAAGATTTTCAAAAAAAAGAGGATGGCCGCCAAGTCAACAGACTTTTCAGTCATCCTCATGAATAACAGACAGTAGGGACGATCGGGTTCGAACCGATGACCTCTTCAATGTGACTGAAGCGCTCTAAACCAGCTGAGCTACGCCCCT